>JBAPWR010000096.1:0-2966 GCA_049283775.1 Thiobacillus sp. | reverse complement strand
GGGCTTCATCTCGTCGTTCGGGATGCAGGTCTCGGACCGGCTCTACGTCGCCTTTGGGCAGAGCGCGACCGGCACGGAGAACTTCGTCAGCTTCTATTCCAATCTCACCGACCGCCTCAGCATTGAGGCGCGCACGGGCGACGAGAACGCCTTGCAGCTGTTCTATACCTTCAGCCTCGGCAGGAGGGAATGAGCGGCAGGAAGCACTGCCGTCCCTCATCCGGCAAGTTTCGATGCCCTGGCCGTGCTCGCTCGCTGCGACTGCGAACGCGGCTGATGCCAGCCGAACCACGGCTAGCCTTCACGACAACCCCGCGTTTCATGACTGCCGGCACGCGCCGGCGCGTGCCGGCTCAGAAAGCCGGTCCGAGGTAGAAGAAGCCCGTGTAGCGGCCGCCCTCGGCCATTCCCAGGCCGACGTAGAGCGGGCCGATCGGGGTATCGGCGCCGACGAACACGCTGCCATTCAGGATGGCATTGTCGAAAGCGATATCGTCCCGCGTCTGCCAAACGTTGCCGTATTCGATGGATGCGCCCAGGTAGGCTGGCAGCAGCCTCGCGTCCAGGATCCGCCGGTAGGCAACGAGCGCGATTTCGCCGGAGTATGCCCCGCTCAGCTGGAACGGGCGGAAACCCGAGAGCTGAAGAAATCCCCCGGTGCGGAACAGCGCCTCGGGCGGGATGTCGTCGTCGAAGCTGTAATTGATCCGGAGGGCGCCGAGGAGGGTGCTGCGCCCGCGGCTGAAGGCGTGCGAGTAGGACAGTAGGGCCTGCTCGTATTCGCTGTCGGAACCGAGCGACTCGCGGGCGGCGAGCAGTTCCAGCTTGCCCTTGTCGCCGCGGGTGGGGAAATACACGTTGTCCAGGGTGTCGACGAACAGGCGTGCGTAGAGCTGTGCGTTCCTGAACTCGTAGTCGTCGAGCGCGGGGTCGCCGATCCTCACATCCGCTTCGCCCTTGAACCAGCGATAGCCCAGACGCGCCTCGCCCCAGCGCCCGAGTTCGCGACCGGCGGCGAGGTCGAGGCCTCCGCTCAGCAGCTTGTATTCGCTGACGATGTCGTCGCCCTCGTAAATGCCGTAACTCTTGCGGCTGACCGAGACGCCGGTGTTGACGAAGTAGAGCGAGGCCTTGTCGAGCGGCTGATACCACTCAGCACCACCCACCAGGTTCTCGCCGACCTGCAGTGCCAGGCGCACTTCGCCGTTGAGCTCGTTGATGGCGGTCATGGTGTAGAGCACGCCGAGGTCGTAGCTGCTGTCACCCTCGAAGGTGTCGGCCAGTCTGAGACCGAACTGCAGGTAGTTGGGCCCCCAGGATTTTTCCCTGGCGTGCAGCACCACCCCGGTCTTGCCGTCCTCCTCCACCACCTCGTAACGCACGCTCTCGAACACATCGAGGCCGTAAATCAAGCCAATGTCGCGCTCGATGCGCGAATTGTCGAGGGGCTCGCCGGGCTTGATGGTGAAATGCGAAAGGATGGTTTCGTCGGCGAGCCGCGACTGGTTATCGAGCCGCACGAATTCGATCACCGGTGTCGTGGCACGCTGCCCGCGTCGGCCGATGTAGTGTCGATACGCGTCGGGGGCGACGGATAGCCGCGACAACTCTGCAAGCATTTCGCGCGCGGCCCGCTCTCCCCTGTCGATGCCCTCGCCGGCTTTGTCGAAGTCGCCGGCGCCGAGCTTGCCGAGATCGGGCTTGATCAGTATGTCGTGCGGTTTGAGCGTCGCCAGCTGCTGCTCGACGTTGCGCTCGCTGAGGATATTGCTGAGCTGCGCCACCACATCGACGAATCCCTTGATTTCCTCACGCGTGAACAGGCCGCTGCCGACGTCGACCACGATCAGCACGTCGGCGCCCATGTCGCGCGCAACGTTCACCGGCACGTTGTTGGCCACCAGGCCATCGACCAGCAACCGGCCATCAATCTCGACCGGGGCGAACGCGCCGGGCACCGCCATGCTGGCGCGAATCGCCTGTGCGAGATCGCCGGACTTCAGCACCACCGCCTTGCCGGTCTCGATATCCGCCGCCACGGCGCGGAAGGGGATGGACAGGCGGTCGAAATCCCGTACCTCGGCGACGGCCAGGGTCAGCCGGCTGAGCTGCAGGTCGAACTTCTGCCCCTGGACCAGCGCCAGCGGCAGCTTCACCTCGCCGTCGCTGAAACCCATTTTGGGCTTGACCAGATACAGGTCGTCGTCGCGCTTGCGACGGAAAGAACGTTCCGGACGCGGCGGCGCGTCATCGAAGACGTCGGCCCAGTCGATGGTCTTCAGTTCGTGCTCGATTTCGGCAGGAGTCATTCCTGAGGCATAGAGGCCGCCGACGATGGCCCCCATGCTGTTGCCAGCGATGTAGTCGACCGGGATGCGCAGCTCCTCCAGCACCTTCAGCACCCCGACGTGCGCCGAACCGCGCGCCCCACCGCCGCCCAGCACCAGACCGATTTTCGGGCGCGCAGGCTCGGCGGCCTGGGGCGTCGTTTCAGCCAGCGTGGTCGCGGCATTGAAGAGCAGCGACGCACCCAGCACAGGAACGGCCAGGATAGCCCTCCACGCGTTAGGCGCCCGGTCCCGGCTTTGGCTCGAATGGTCTGGATGACTCATGAACTTCCACTCCTCAATTTGGCACGCCGATTATAGGGTCCGGCAATGAAACAAAAAGGACCAATCGCCCGCCGGTTGTGGTCTGAATCCATTACCATCCGGCCAACCCTTCCCTTCCACGCGCTTGCCCGATGAAAACCTCACCGCTCAAATGGCTCGGCCTCCTGCTGCTGTGGATCATCCTGCTGACAGCGGTCGCCTGGGGCAGCGCGGCGCTGTGGTTCGACGGACCGGCCTCACGCGGCCTCGCCGGGCTGCTCGCGGCGATCTACGCCCTCACCTCCTTGAGCTTGCCGCTGTGGGTTCGGCCCTCGCGCCGGGCCTTCCTCACTGCCTTCCTGCTTTTTGCGGTCC
>JBAPWR010000095.1:0-6196 GCA_049283775.1 Thiobacillus sp. | reverse complement strand
AGACGATCGGCCAGCGTGGACTTGCCGTGATCGATGTGGGCGATGATGGAGAAATTGCGGATCAGATTCTGCGACACAACAAAACGGGCACGCTTCCGTGCCCGGTCAGGGATGCGATAAGACCGCGGATTTTAACGGATTTCAGGTGTTTACGGCGAACCAGTCCTGGAGCGCCGCAAGGTCGGGATAGTGACGGCAAATTTCCCGGTCACCGTCGAAAAGCAGCGGCACGTCCCAGCCGAAACGCGCCTTCAGAAGCGGGTCGGCATCGACGTCGACCTGTCTCAGGCCGACGCCCCTGGCCGCGACCAGCGGGCCGAACACAGCGGCCATTTCGTCGCACAGCGGGCAGCCTGAGCGGCCATAGAGCGTCAAAGCGCGTTCAGTCACCCGAGAGCTTGAGCGGCACGTACATGGAGTTGTCGCCGCGCCGGATCAGGATCGCTGCGCTCTTGCCGGTGGGCACCCCGGCGATGGCCTTGCGGAAGGCCTCGACCGTGCTGACCTCGGCATTGTTTACCGCGAGGATGATGTCGCCGACGCGAATGCCGGAACGCACTGCGTCACCCGTCGCTTCCTCGACCAGCAGGCCGTGGTCCAGCCTGAGTTCGCCGAGCTGGTCTGCATTGAGTTCGGACAGCACCAGGCCACCACGCGAGTACGATTTCATGTCCTTGGAGGATGCCTGGACCTCGCCGGGCAATTCACCGAGTTCGACGCTGACGTTCTGCAACTTGCCCTTGCGCCAGACTTCCACCGGCACTTTCGAGCCTGGCTTGGTGATGCCGACCATGCGCGGCAGGTCGGACGAGTTCTCCACCGCACGGCCGTTGAACTTTAGAATGACATCGGACACCTGCAGCCCGGACTTGGCTGCCGGGCCGTCCTCCAGCACCTCGGCGATCAGAGCGCCGCGCGGGCGATCGAGTTTGAAGGATTCCGCCAGATCGGCGTTGACCTCCTGGATGACCACGCCCAGCCAGCCTCGCGACACCTTGCCGCCGGATTTCAGCTGGTCGACGACCTCCATCGCGACATCGATCGGAATCGCGAAAGAGACGCCCTGGTAGCCGCCGTTGCGGCTATAGATCTGCGAATTGATGCCGACCACTTCGCCCCGCAGGTTGAACAGCGGGCCGCCCGAGTTGCCGGGATTGATGGCGACATCGGTCTGGATGAAGGGAACGTAGTTTTCCGACGGCAGGGAGCGCCCCTTGGCCGAGACGATGCCGGCGGTGACCGAGTTTTCGAAGCCGAATGGCGAACCGATCGCCACTACTGCCTCGCCCACCCGCAAGCTGGCGGGATCACCCAGCTTGAGGGTGGGCAGATCGTTCGCGGTAATCTTGATGACTGCCACGTCGGTGCGGTTGTCGGTACCCACCACCGTGGCGGTGAAGCTGCGCTTGTCGATCAGCTTGACCGTGACTTCATCTGCGCCCTGGACCACATGGGCGTTGGTGAGGATGTAGCCGTCATCGCTGACGATGAAGCCGGAACCGGCGCCGCGTGCAGGCATTTCCTGCAGCGGGCCGCCGCGCCCACGCGGTCCCGGGAAGAAGCGGCGGAAGAACTCCTGCATCTCCTCCTCGTCGGGAATCACGAAGGGGAAACTCTCAGGGCTGCGCTTGACCACCTTGGTGGTGCTGATATTGACCACGGCCGGACCGTGCTTTTCGACCAGGTCAGCGACGTCGATCGGCTCTCGTGCGGACGCGGGCGCGCTGAGCGCGAACGTAAGAGCCAGTGTTGCCAGAGCAGTTCTCATTTCAGACTCCTTTTCTCAACCAAATGCCATCCGGTGTTTCCTTGCGCACCACCACCGGCAGTGGGATGGTACTGCCACGCAGGCCGAGCCAGCCGGCCAATCCACCCAGCAGCATGCCGCCGACGGCGGCCAGGTCGCCGGGCCAGAACCACTGGGCGAACAGCGCGCCCAACAGCATCAGCAGCAGCGGCACACCGTAACTTCGCAAGGCGGCATGCAACACGCTGCCTTCGGCAATGCCGATCACCACGCGCTCGCCGGGAAGCAGTTCGAGATCACTGTCGACCTGGAACTGACGCGGTCGGCGTTGCAGCATTTCGGCAATCTTCCGCGTAGAACAGCCCTGCCCCCCGCAGGTCCCGCATCCGGAAGGCTCGACCGCCTCGACCCATACCCCGGCAGAAGAGGATTCGACGACACGTGCGGACTGTTCCAGCATCGGGGTTACCTCGGGAGGCTTATTTTTTTCTGACCGAGTTGCCCACTTCGATCAGGGCGCTGGTCGGCACCTCACCCAGGGTGGTGACCTTGTGGCCTGCCACCTGGCGCGAGTACACCCCGATCGCACCCTCGGCCGACAGGCCTTGCAGACTCTGGTTCTGACCGTCGAGGGGTTCGATGAACAGGGACAGCACGCTCAAGCCATCGGAAAAGACCAGATGCGTGACCGGCGACTTCTTGCCCGGAAAAGGCCGCACCGCTTCCTGAACCCGGACGAACCCGGGGGGTGACGCGATTTCCCAGGCGGTTTCGGCCGACCGTTCGAGACTGGCCTTGAGGATGCGCTTTCCGGCCAGGTCATTCTGAAACAGCCGCGGGTCCGGTGCCTGGCCGATCTGGATTTCGGAGAACACGTACATGGACACCATGCCACCGTTGCTGCTGACGATGCGTGACTTGAGAGGCAGGCCGGTGCTCTTGTCCAGCCACAGGTTGAAGCTGTGCCTGTAGCCGTCGCGAGGCTCCAGGGTCACGACCTGAGAGGGCCTGCCGGCGACCCGCTCGGTGCCGCCGAGTCGGACGTTGTAGTAATTCAACAGGCTGGCAGGCTGTTCCGGCAACAGCGCCGGGAAAAATCGCTTTGCCGCATTCCTTTCCAGCCGCACGCTCTTGCCATCGGAAAGATGGCAATAGACATCGCTGTTTAGGCGCAGGAAATGACGTGGCGAACCATCGAGAACCTCGATCTTCTCGAACTCGCCGTTGGCGTCGGCACGATGCGATACCCGCAGGATCTCGACATGCTCGCCATGATGATAGACATAAACTCCGCTGTAATTGAGTTGCTTGGCTGCGCTGGCAGCACGGTTGAGCCAGTCGAGGGCGACGGCGTCGGCGTGCGCGAGGGTGGAGAGGGCAATCAGGCCGGCAAACAGGCCGGGATACAACAGCAAGTACAAGCTGCGCATCAACGCGGCTCCGCGACGACGACCACTGCGCGCTGATAGGGCGAGGCCACCGCCATGGGCGCGAATTCCTGATGTGCGATGAGATAGTGTGCAAGCGCTGCTTCGTCATGAACAGCCAGATTTTGCTGCGCCACCGGCATGCGCTCGACCATCCTCTCGGGCGCAGCGGAATCCTCCATCAACCCGGTCATCGACACGACGCCCCAGACCGCGACCACGGCGAAAGAGGCGACCGCCAGTCGCTGGGGCCAGACATGGCGCTGCGGCGCCAGTACAGTCGGCTCATCGGCCAGCGTTGTGCTGAAACGCTGCATGAAATCGCCCTGCGCCGGGCCGATGCCGCGCATCGCGTCGCCGATCAGGTGATACTCGCCCCAGCTTCGGCGCAGCGCCTCGTCGCGCTTGAGCCCATCCAGGCAGCCCTCGAGTTCCCGTTGGCCGGCCTCGTTGTCGATCGCCGCCGAAAGCGCCTGCCAGGCCTCATCGAGCTGGCTTTCAGAAGAGAGTTTTTTTAGTGCTGACATGGTTACCACCTCTTATCCTGACTGGTGCCCAGCATGGGGCGAATTTTCTCTGCAATGGCCTCGCGTGCACGAAATATCCGTGAACGCACGGTACCGATCGGACAATCCATCATCTGGGCGATCTCTTCGTAGCGCATGCCCTCGATCTCCCGCAGGGTGATCGCGGTACGCAACTCTTCCGGCAGGGCATCGACAGCCTCGTTCACTGCTTTGGCGATCTGCTTGGTCTGGAGTTCCGCATCCGGCGTGGCAATGTCGCGCAGCAGATCGCCATCGTCGTAGTTCTCCGCATCTTCGGCCTGCACATCGCTGGAAACCGGCATGCGCTTGTGCGCCACCAGGTAATTCTTCGCGGTATTGACGGCGATACGATAAAGCCAGGTGTAAAAAGCACTCTCTCCGCGAAATTGCGGCAGTGCCCGATAGGCCTTGATGAATGCTTCCTGCGTAATATCTTCCACCTCCGCAGCGTCACGCACCATGCGCGACAGCAGTCGCCCGAGCTTGCGGTGATACTTCATCACCAACAGCTCGAAAGCGCGCTTGTCACCCTTCTGGGCGCGTTCGACCAATACCTGATCCAGTTCGCGGTCCGACATTTCCCCCTGCCACTTCTTGCTTGTGCTTATGTTCAAAGTATACGTGACCGCAACTTCTGCTGTCTCTGAACGGCGTTGACGGAAAAAGTTCACTCGCGGCGGCGTATTGTCGCCGCCGCGCGGCCTGTTATCATCGCCCGACCACCATGCACACCCACGACGTCCTCATCCTCGGCAGCGGTCTGGCCGCGCTGACCACAGCCCTCAAGCTTGCAGACCAGCGCCGGGTAGCCATCGTCACCAAACGCCAGATGACCGATGGCGCCAGCGACTGGGCACAGGGCGGGATCGCCGCCGCAGTGGACAGCGGCGATTCGATCGAGGCCCACGTGCGCGACACCCTCATCGCCGGTGCGGGTCTGTGCGACGAAGCGGTCACCCGGATGGTCGCCAGCCAGGCGAGCGACATGATCGCCTGGCTGACAAAATACGGCGTCGCGTTCACCGCCGACCCGCAGGCACCCGGCGGCTTGCATCTTTCGCGCGAGGGTGGCCACTCCCGGCGCCGCGTGGTGCACGCCGCCGATGCCACCGGCCATGCCGTGCAGACCAGTCTGCTCGACCGGGTGCGCGCCCACCCCAACATCGACACCTTCGAGCAGCACGTCGCCATCGACCTGATCTCGGGCAAGCGGGCAGGCGGACAGGACGCCCAGATTCACGGTGCCTATGCGCTGAACAAGGGCAGCGGCGAAGTCGAGACCTTTGCCGCCGGGCACACCGTGCTCGCCACCGGCGGCGCCGGCAAGGTCTACCTCTATACCACCAACCCCGACACCTCGACCGGTGACGGCATCGCCATGGCCTGGCGCGCCGGCTGCCGGGTCGCCAATCTCGAGTTCGTGCAGTTCCACCCGACCTGCCTCTACCACCCGCACGCCAAGTCCTTCCTCATCAGCGAGGCGGTGCGCGGAGAAGGCGGGCGACTGCTGTTGCCGGACGGCTCGCGCTTCATGCAGCTGCACGACGAGCGCGCCGAACTCGCGCCGCGCGACGTAGTGGCGCGCGCGATCGACTTCGAAATGAAAAAGCGCGGCATCGACTGCGTCTATCTCGATATCAGCCACAAGCCCGCCGACTTCATTCGCGAGCACTTCCCCACCATCCATGGCCGCTGTCTCGAACTCGGCATCGACATCACCCGCCAGCCGATTCCGGTCGTGCCCGCCGCGCACTACACCTGCGGCGGCGTGGTCACCGACATGCATGCACGCACCGACCTGTGCAACCTGCATGCGGTCGGCGAGGTCACCTTCACCGGCCTGCATGGCGCCAACCGCCTGGCCTCGAACTCGCTGCTGGAATGCCTGGTGTTCGGCCACGCCGCCGCGCGCGACATCCTCGCCACCCCGCCCGCGCCAGCGCTCGAGCTGCCGCAGTGGGACGCGTCGCGCGTCACCGACCCCGACGAAGAGGTGGTGATCTCGCACAACTGGGATGAATTGCGCCGCTTCATGTGGGACTACGTCGGCATCGTCCGCACCAACAAGCGCCTGGCGCGGGCGGCACACCGCATCCGCCTGCTGCGTGACGAGATCGACGAGTTCTACCGCAACTTCCGCGTCAGCAACGACCTGATCGAACTGCGCAACCTGGTGCTGAGCGCCGACCTGATCATCCGCTGCGCCCAACTGCGGCACGAAAGCCGCGGCCTGCATTTCAGCCGTGACTACCCCGAGATCATGCCGGTCGCCGGCAACACGGTTCTCAACCCGCGCCCCGGGCTGATCTGCCCGAGTGTCTGTGGGGTCCCCAGCGAAGCGACACCCTGAGACGGCGCAAAGCTTCGGCCCCTGCACTATCGGGCAACAGCGTCAAAGCCTGCCGTTTGCCATCCACGTCGAGACGCACGACACACAGCAAGGGTGACACGAAGCTGTCGTGGAGCACGCTTGC
>JBAPWR010000094.1:0-1844 GCA_049283775.1 Thiobacillus sp. | reverse complement strand
GGGCATCGTTTGAACTGGCCGGCCTGTACGGCATCGCCATCGCCGCCACCTCAATGCTGTCGATGGCCGGCATCATCGTCGCGCTCGACGCCTATGGCCCGATCACCGACAACGCCGGCGGCATCGCCGAAATGGCCGGTCTGGATGAAAGCATCCGCAACATCACCGACCCGCTCGACGCCGTGGGCAACACCACCAAGGCGGTCACCAAGGGCTACGCCATCGGCTCGGCCGGCCTGGCCGCACTGGTGCTGTTCGCCGACTACACCCATGCACTGGAAGCCAGGGTGGGCGGTGTCACGCTGTTCGACCTGTCCGACCACATGGTGATCATCGGCCTGTTCATTGGCGGCATGGTGCCGTACCTGTTCGGCGCCATGGGCATGGAAGCGGTCGGCCGCGCAGCCGGTTCGGTGGTGGTCGAAGTGCGCCGCCAGTTCAAGGAAATCCCCGGCATTATGGCCGGTACCGCCAAGCCCGATTACTCGCGCGCGGTCGACATGCTGACCAAGGCGGCGATCAAGGAAATGATCATTCCGTCGTTGCTGCCGGTGCTGGTTCCGGTGCTGGTCGGCGTGCTGCTCGGTCCCAAGGCGCTGGGCGGCGTGCTGCTCGGCACCATCATCACCGGCATCTTCGTCGCCATCTCGATGACCACCGGCGGCGGTGCGTGGGACAACGCCAAGAAATACATCGAGGAAGGCAACTTCGGCGGCAAGGGCAGTGACGCGCACAAGGCTGCGGTGACCGGCGACACCGTCGGCGATCCTTACAAGGACACTGCCGGCCCCGCCGTCAACCCGCTGATCAAGATCATCAACATCGTCGCACTGCTGATCGTTCCGCTGATCGCCTGAGAATCGGGACCAGACCAGGCGCCCCTGCAGCGATGCTGCAGGGGCGTTTTGTTTGCAGCGTCGGAATGCGGCGGTGCATTTTCGCCTGTCCGAGCTGCGCTGCCGGCTGGCTGTCACCGACAAGCCTGCCGGCAGCGATATCATGATGGAAACAGGCATGGAGAACGCATGATTGATCTGGAGATGATCCGCGAGGGGCTGGAAAGGAATGAGTTCTTCCTCGAGTACCTGCCCATCGTGTCGCTCGAGCCGGAACGCTGTGCCGGAGCGGAAGCGCTGCTGCGCTGGCAGCGGCCGAGCGGCGTCGTGTTGCCGGATGATTTCGTCCGGCTGGTCGAGAACACGCCGATGTCGGGACTGCTGACCTACTGGGTGATCGATCGGGTCGCGATCGAAATGGGTGACTGGTTGAGGACGCATGACGGCGTCGAAATGCACATCAACGTGCCGCCCGAAATTCTCGGCCGAGGCGGTCTCGAGTATGCCGCGCAGAAGTCAGGCCTGTACGATGTCCGGCACAAGCTCGTCCTCGAGATCACCGAGCGTGGCGTGCCGGACCAGTTGGGCCTGCATGCCATCGATCTCGCTGCGCGCCAGGGGGTTCGCGTCGCGCTCGACGATGTCCGCATCGATCCCGCCAGCGTCATGGTGCTGTCACGCTGCAACGCGCAGATCATCAAGATCGACAAGAGCGTGCTGCTCGACGATGGCGAGGGCGGGGCTCTGCCGCGCTGGGCGGAAGCCCTGTCGGTATTGCTGAAGACAACCGATCTCGAGGTCATCGCCGAGGGAGTGGAGACCGCCGAACAGCTTGCCATGCTGAAAGCGGCGGGAGTACGGCGAGTCCAGGGCCACTATTTTTCAGTCCCCCTGCGGGCGGCGGCTTTTCTCGACTACTGCCGGAATCACGGCTGAGTGCCGTCCGCGGCAGGCCCGTTGTGGAAACCGGCTTTGGCCACATAGTCGTCATGTCATGGTGCCGGTGCT
>JBAPWR010000093.1:0-5852 GCA_049283775.1 Thiobacillus sp. | reverse complement strand
GCATAGGAGAGAACATTGGACTGAATGATGGTGGGATCCAGATAGAGATCGCCATTGATGGTCGACGGCCCCTGAAAGTCGAACTGGCTCCATGGACCCACGGCAACGTCACCGTTGACGGTCACCGCCGCGAGGTCGAGTTTGGCATTGCCCAGCGTATCCGCGCTGGGCTTGCCGAGCAGGAATACCGCGTAAGTTCCGGCTTCCCACAAGCCAAAATCGGATACCGGCTTCCATCCCGCATGAACGAAAGACATTGCGACGAAAAGCGAGGCAATCGCAACTGAACCTGCCTGTATCGCCCTAGTTATCAATCCCTTCATTTGCATCCCTTTCCAGCACATTCGATCTATCAACAGAGTCAGTCCAGTTTATGCAATGCGCGTTGTTTTTCCATTGATATTTGTCAGTGGAAGGACGGAAAACATGGGTGTTCTGCAAAAGCGCGAGGACACAAGGCCAGCGCAACTTGAAAGGGTCTGAATGGCGTGCTGCAAGATCGGGAAGAGGACAGTATCGCTTGAACTGGCAGTCTATTGCCCATGCAGATTGCCGGTATCTCCAGGCAATAAAAAACGGCCAGGAAAACCCGGCCGTTATGAGTCGGCAGCTGCCGAATGATTACTTGGCAGCTTCCTTGGCTTCGTCGGCTACAGCCTGTGCGGCATCGGCTGCGTCCTGGGTCGCTTCGGCTGCTGCGTCGGCAGCTGCATCACCGGCAGCGGCGGCAGCTTCACCCGCGGCTTCGGCTGCGGCGTCTGCAGCTTCGGCAGCAGAATCCACCGCTGCACCTGCAGCTTCCTGGGCCTCTTCCATGGCGGGTGCCGCGGCTTCTTCCGCTTTCTGGCAAGCGCTCAGTGCAAGCGCGGCGAAAAGTGCAACGAGAAGTTTGGATTGCATGATTGATCTCCCTTGAACAAGTTTAAAAAAGCCGGCTTACAAGACCGCCTCTCACTTATTATGGTTTTCAAAAATGACAATACAAGTTACTCCCAGCAGATCGAATGTTCTCTTAGCAGAGGATCGTCTCAGAAACGCTCATCCTCTCGCAGGTAGCGCCATTTTCCGGGAGGCAACTCAGCCAGCCGCACACGGCCGATGCGAACCCGCTTCAGTCCGGTCACCTTGAGTCCGACCAGTTCGCACATGCGCCTGATCTGGCGCTTGCGCCCTTCCTTGAGGATGAAACGCAGTTGGTCGGCGTTCTGCCAATTGACTTTCGCCGGGCGCAACTTACGGCCGTCGAGCGACAGGCCGTGATTGAGCAGGGCGAGTCCGCGGTCATCGAGCCGCCCTTCGACGCGGACCAGGTATTCCTTCTCGATCTCGGAATCATCGCCGATCAATTGCTTGGCGATACGCCCGTCCTGGGTCAGCACCAAGAGGCCGGTCGAATCGATGTCGAGACGGCCGGCCGGCGCCAGGCCCTTGAGGTGCGCCGGATGGAAGGCCCGCCCGGCGCGCCCGTCCTGCCACAGGGTATCGGGGCGGATCAGCGTCACCGCGGGTTGATAGCCGGGCTCCGGCTGTCCAGACACATAACCAACCGGTTTGTGCAGCAGAAGGGTGACGCGCTGTTGTTGATGCTCGCTGGCGGCATTGTCGAGACGGATGGCGCAGTTGGGATCGACCTTGGTGCCGAGTTCGCTGACGCGCTTGCCGTCGACGAATACCAGACCGCGCTCAATGTAGCTGTCCGCCTCGCGGCGCGAGCACAGCCCGCGTTCGGACATCAGCTTTGACAGGCGAACCGGTTCGGCCATCAGTCTTCTAGCGCCGGGAGAGCACGGGCTGCAGATAGCGCCCGGTGTAGCTGGCAGGGTTGGCCGCGACGGCCTCGGGGCTGCCCTCGGCGATGATCATGCCGCCGCCGGCACCTCCCTCGGGGCCGAGGTCGATGAGCCAGTCGGCGGTCTTGATGACGTCGAGGTTGTGCTCGATGACGACCACGCTGTTGCCGGCCGCAGCCAGCCGCTGCAACACTTTCAGCAGCAGGTCGATGTCGGCGAAGTGCAGGCCGGTGGTCGGCTCGTCGAGGATGTACAGGGTGCGGCCGGTGTCGCGCTTGGACAGTTCGAGAGATAGCTTGACGCGTTGCGCCTCGCCGCCCGAGAGCGTGGTGGCGGACTGGCCGAGGCGGATGTAGCCGAGGCCGACGTCGATCAGGGTGGTGAGCTTTTTCTTCACCACCGGCACGGCGTCGAAGAATTCGGCGGCGTCTTCCACCGTCATTTCCAGGACGTCGCGGATGGTCCTGCCCTTGTACTGGATTTCCAGGGTTTCGCGGTTGTAGCGTGCGCCGTGGCAGACGTCGCACGGGACATAGATGTCGGGCAGGAAGTGCATCTCGACCTTGACCACGCCGTCGCCCTGGCACGCCTCGCAGCGACCGCCCTTGACGTTGAACGAAAAGCGGCCCGGGCCGTAGCCGCGTGCACGCGATTCCGGCACGCCGGCGAAAAGCTCGCGAATCGGGGTGAACAGGCCGGTATATGTCGCGGGGTTGGAGCGCGGGGTGCGGCCGATCGGTGACTGGTCGACGTTGATCACCTTGTCGAAGAATTCCAGGCCGTGGATCTCGCCGTGGGGAGCGGGCTCGGTCGATGAGCTGTAGAGATGGCGCGCGACCGCCGCATACAGGGTGTCGTTGATCAGCGTCGATTTGCCCGAGCCCGATACCCCTGTGACGCAGACGAACAGCCCGACCGGCAGATTGAGGGTGGCGTGTCTCAGGTTGTTGCCGCTGGCATCGGTGACCACCAGTTGGCGTCCGGGATCGGGCTGGCGGCGCTTTTCCGGGATCGCGATGCGGCGCTCACCGGACAGGAATTGCCCGGTGAGCGACTGCTGGGCGAGGCGGATTTCCTCGGGCGTGCCCTCGGCCACCACTTCGCCGCCATGCACTCCCGCACCGGGACCCATGTCGACCACGTAGTCGGCGGCGCGGATGGCATCCTCGTCGTGTTCGACCACCAGCACCGAGTTGCCGATGTCGCGCAGGTGCTTGAGTGTCGCCAGCAGGCGGTCATTGTCGCGCTGGTGCAAGCCGATCGACGGCTCGTCGAGAACGTACATCACCCCGGTCAGGCCCGAACCGATCTGACTGGCGAGCCGTATGCGCTGCGCCTCGCCGCCCGAGAGCGTGTCGGCGGAGCGGTCGAGCGACAGGTAATCCAGCCCGACGTTGTTGAGGAAACCGACGCGGGCGATGATTTCCTTGACGATCTTGTCGGCGACCTGGGCGCGATGGCCTTCGATGCTGAGTCCCTGGAAGAACGCCAGTGCCTGCTTCAGCGGCATCGCGCTGACTTCGAACAGCGGCAGTCCGCCGACCATCACGTGGCGCGCCTCGATGCGCAGTCGCGTACCGCCACAGGAAGGGCAGGGCTTGTTGTTCTGGTATTTCGCCAGTTCCTCGCGCACCGCGAGCGAATCGGATTCACGGTAACGTCGCTCCATGTTGGCGAGCACGCCCTCGAAGGGGTGCTGGCGGGTGCTGAAGCCGCCGCGCGGGGCGAGGTACTGGAAGGCGATTGGCTCCTTGCCGCTGCCGTTGAGGATGATGTTCCTGATGCGCTCCGGCAGTTCCTCGTAGGGGGTTTCGAGATCGAAGCCGTAATGCATCGCCAGGCTTTGCAGCATCATGAAGAAGAACTGGTTGCGCTTGTCCCAGCCCTTGATCGCGCCCGAAGCCAGCGACAGGTGGGGGAAGGCGACCACCCGTGCCGGATCGAAGAAGGTGATCTGGCCGAGGCCGTCGCACTGCGGGCAGGCGCCCATCGGGTTGTTGAACGAGAACAGGCGCGGCTCGAGTTCCGGCAGGGCGTAGCTGCAGACCGGGCAGGCGAATTTCGCCGAGAACAGGTGCTCCTCGCCGGAATCCATCTCCACTGCCAGCGCGCGCCCATCGGCGTGGCGCAGCGCGGTCTCGAAGCTTTCTGCCAGGCGCTGCTTGGCGTCGGCGCGAACTTTCAGCCGGTCGACCACGACTTCTATGGTGTGCTTCTTGTTCTTGTCGAGCTTGGGCACCGCATCGATCTCATGCACCTTGCCATCGACCCGTACCCGCACGAATCCTTGTGCCCTGAGTTCGGCGAAGAGTTCGAGATTCTCGCCTTTGCGCCCCACCACCAGCGGGGCGAGGATCATCAGCTTGGTGTCTTCCGGCAGAGCCAGCACAGCGTCGACCATCTGCGACACCGTCTGTGCGGCCAGGGTGATGCGGTGTTCCGGGCATTGCGGGTCACCCACCCGGGCGTACAGCAGGCGCAGGTAATCGTGGATTTCCGTGACGGTGCCGACGGTAGAACGCGGGTTGTGGCTGGTGGCTTTCTGCTCGATCGAGATCGCTGGAGAGAGGCCCTCGATCAGGTCGACGTCGGGCTTTTCCATCAGCTGCAGGAACTGCCGCGCGTAGGCTGACAGCGACTCGACATAGCGCCGCTGGCCTTCGGCATAGAGGGTATCGAACGCCAGCGAGGACTTGCCCGAGCCCGACAATCCGGTGATCACCACCAGCTTGTTGCGCGGCAGATCGAGGTTGACGTTCTTGAGATTGTGGGTGCGGGCGCCACGAATGCGGATGAATTCCATGTGTACAGCGGGGGTGTCTGGCAACCTGATAATATAGCCGACTTCGAGAATTCGCCGTAACCTGCGCCGTGTCCCAGATCGAACTGTCCGAAAAAATGACCGGAGCCGAGAAGCGTGCAGCTTCTGGCCTGGCAGCCATTTTCGGCTTGCGCATGCTGGGCATGTTCCTGATTCTGCCGGTGTTCGCAATCTATGCCGAACACCTTCCCGGCGGCGACAACCACACTCTCGTCGGCCTCGCGCTGGGCATCTACGGACTGACCCAGGCGGTGCTGATGATCCCGTTCGGCATGGTTTCCGACCGGATCGGCCGCAAGAAGGTCATCATTTTTGGTCTCGTCGTTTTCGCTGCCGGCAGCCTCATGGCCGCGCTGGCGACCGACATCTACTGGACCATCGCCGGCCGCGCGTTGCAGGGTGCGGGAGCGATCTCCGCCGCGGTCACCGCGCTGCTCGCCGACCTCACCCGCGAAGAACATCGCACCAAGGCGATGGCGGCGGTCGGCTCGACCATCGGTATCGCCTTCGCCGTTTCTCTGGTGGCAGGGCCTGCGCTCAACCGCATCATTGGCGTCCCCGGACTTTTCGCGCTGACCGGAATCCTGGCACTGGCAGCCATCTGGGTCGTGCTCAAATGGGTGCCCGAGCCGGGAGACAGCCATTTCCATGCCGATGCCCAGGCCAATCCCGCGAAACTGGTCGACGTGCTGAAGAACCGCCAGCTGGCGCGTCTCGATTTCGGCATTTTTGCCCTGCACGCCGCGCAGATGGCGATGTTCGTGGTGGTGCCGGTGGCGCTGCTCAACAGCGGCCTCGAAACCGACGATCACTGGGCGGTGTATCTGCCGGTGCTGCTTGGATCCTTCGTGCTGATGGTCCCCGCCATCATCTATGGCGAAAAGTACGGCAAGCTGAAGCCGGTCTTCGTCGGCGCGGTCGCCCTGATGTTGCTGGCCCAGATCGGGCTGGCACTCGGGATCGATTATTTCTGGGGCATCGCCTGGGCCCTGTTCTTTTACTTCGTCGCCTTCAACGTGCTCGAGGCCAGTCTGCCTTCGCTGATTTCCAAGATGGCGCCCGCCTCGGCCAAGGGTACGGCGATGGGGGTGTACAACACGGCGCAGGCATTCGGTCTGTTTTTTGGCGGCGTGTTCGGCGGCTGGCTGGCGGAGCACCACGGCTTCGCCTCGGTGTTCATGTTCTGCGTGGTGATGATGGCTGCGTGGTTGCTGGCCAGCTTGTCGATGCAGGCGCCGCCC
>JBAPWR010000092.1:0-5352 GCA_049283775.1 Thiobacillus sp. | reverse complement strand
CCGTAAAGCTATCGCCAACTCCCTGATCCCTGAATCCTGACCCCTAAATCCTATGAATCACTACGCAATTACGATGCCGCAGCTCTCGGACACCATGACCGAGGGCGTGGTCGTCACCTGGGAAAAGCAGCCGGGTGACCGCGTCGAGCGCGGCGACATCGTCGCCACGGTCGAGACCGACAAGGCCATCATGGACGTCGAAGTGTTCAAGGCCGGCTATCTGGCTGGTCCGCTGGCCGAAGTCGGCGCGACCATTGCCGTCGGTGCAGCGCTCGGCTACATCACCGACACCGCAGGCGACGTCGCCATCGCGGCTGACGAAGTGGTGGAGGAGCAGGCGCAGACCGAGATGATCCCGCACCACGCCGGCACGCCGATCGTCATGCCGCAGCTGTCGGACACCATGACCGAGGGCGTGGTCGTCACCTGGGAAAAGCAGCCGGGTGAGGCGATCAAGCGCGGAGACATCGTTGCCACGGTCGAGACCGACAAGGCCATCATGGACGTCGAGGTATTCCAGGACGGCTTCCTCTCCGGCCCGATCGCCGACGTCGGCAGCGTGGTCGAGGTCGGCCACCCGATGGGTTTCATCGTCGACGACGCATCCAAGGCCAACGACACCGGTGTGACCATCAGTTCCGACCACAAGGTCAAGGACATGCACAAGGTCGCACCGCATGCGGCCGACAAGCCGGCGAACATCCCCCTGCCGAAGACAGCGCCGGTGCAGATTGCCACGGCCGGCAACGTCCCGCCGGTGGCCCGTGCGGCGGGACGCCAGGCCAGCCCGTATGCGCGCAAGGTCGCGGCGCAACTCGGCGTCAATATCGCCAGCCTCGCCGGCAGCGGGCCTGCGGGGGTGATTGTCGCCGCCGACGTCGCCCGCGCCCGGCCGAGCATGGCCGAAGTCGCGCACTCCCTGCCACAGGTCGACGTACCCGGCCAGGGCCGGCCGATGACCTCGATGGAAAAGGCGGTCAGCCACGCGATGACCGCATCGCTGACGCTGCCGACCTTCAACGTCACGACCAATATCGACATCGCCGCGCTGACCGCCGCCGCCAAGGCCAACAAGGTGTCGGTGACGGTGGCGATCGCCAAGGCCTGCTCACTCGCGATGGCGAAATTCCCGCGCATGAACTGGGCCTACCAGCCGGTCGACAAGCTGGTCGAGCGCGGCAATCACGATTTCGGTGTCGCGGTGATGTCGAATGATGGCGGACTCGTCGTGCCGATCCTCCACGGCATCGAACGCAAGTCGCTACAGGCACTGCAGGGTGACTGGACGGGCCTTGTCGAGCGTGCCCGCGTGCGCAAACTGGCGCCGTCCGAGTATGCCAACCCGACCTTCACGATTTCCAACATGGGCATGCTGGGCGTGTCGCACTTCACCGCGATCCCGACCCCCGGCATCGCCGCAATCCTGGCGATCGCCGCCAACGGCCCGCAGGGCACGCCGTTCACCATTACCGGCGACCACCGCGTGCTGAACGGTGCCGACGTGGCGCTGTACCTGGCCACGCTGAAGCAGACCATCGAGGCGCCCGAGTCCTGGCTGGGTGCGGGCGGCGCGGCCGCGGCAACTGAAACCGTCGCTGCTGCAGCCGCGGCCACCAGTGCCCCGGTCTCGCCGATCCCGGAAGGCAACTGGGATGTACCCGTGGTCGTCGTCGGCGGCGGTCCCGGCGGCGAGGACTGCGCGCGCGACCTGGCCGACCATGGCATCAAGGTCATGATGGTCAACAACGAGCCTTTCCCCGGCGGCGAATGCCTGTGGCGCGGCTGCATCCCGTCCAAGGCCTGGCGTGCCGCAGCGGACAACATCCGCAACCGCGCGCACGATGCCGAGATGGGCGTCGACGGCACCAACACGCCCAAGCTCAACTGGGAACAGGTCGAGAAGCACCGTCGCTGGGTGCAGACCAGCCGCGGCGAGATGGCGCTCAAGGCCGACAAGGGCATGAAGATCGACGTGCGCGAGGGCTTCGGCGAGTTCGTCGATGCCCACACGCTGAAGATCACCCCGGTCGAAGGCCAGCCCTATACCGTCAGCTTCGGTGCTGCGGTCATCGCCACAGGCTCCCCCGCCTTCGTGCCACCGATTCCCGGCGCGCGCGAGAACCTGGCAAGCGGCGGCGTGGTCACTTCCGACACCATCTGGAATCTCGCCTCCCCGCCGAGAAAACTCGGCATCGTCGGCGGCGGCGTCATCGGCGTCGAGATGGCGCAGATCTTCCGCGACTTCGGCACCGAGGTGCTGATGCTGGAGCGCAACGAGCGCATCCTCGCCGAGATCGAGGATGAGATCGCCAAGACCCTGATCGCGTCGCTGGAAAAGGAAATCACGGTCGTCACCGGCGCCGCCATCAACGAGATCAGCGGCGCCCCCGGCGCGATGAAGCTGCGCTATGCAAATAAAGAGGGCGTCGAGTCGGTATTCGACTGCGACATCGTGCTGATGGCCACCGGCAAGCGCCCCGATACCAGCAGACTCCACCTCGACAAGGTCGGCGTCGAACTCGACGGCGCGGCGATCAAGGTCGACACGCGCTGTCAGACCAGTGCGGCAAACATCTATGCGGTCGGCGACGTCATCGGCGGCTACATGCTCGCCCACACCGCCGCCACCCAGGGCCGCGTCGCCGCCTCCAACCTGCTCGGCCATGAAGCCGCCTATGACCAGGACAAGGACTGCGGCGTGACCTTCTCGCGTCCGCAGGCCGGCTTCGTCGGCTTGTCCGTGGCGCAGGCCAAGGCCAAGGGCATCGACGCCGTGGAAGCCAAGATGCCGATGAGCATTGACGCCAAGGCGATGATCACCGGCGAGACCGAAGGCATGATCAAACTGGTGGCCGACAAGGCGACGGGTCGCATCATCGGCGTGCACTACCTGGCCGACCACACCGATACCCTGATCGGAACCGGCGTCATGATGGTGGCCGGCGAGATGACGCTGACCCAGGTCGCCAAGGCGATCTTCCCGCATCCGACCCAAACGGAACTGTTCGGCGAACTGGCACGGCGGTTGTTGAACCGGCTGCGGCGGACGGCGAAAAAATAATCGTTCAAGCGCAGCAAAGCCAAGGGCCGCGGATGCGGCCCTTGTCGTTTCTGTCATGCATGATCGAACCTGCCGCTATCGCCAGGTTCGGAGTGTCGGGATGTCCGCACCTGTGTGCCATTTTCAGCGCTATCTGACCTTCAGTCCCGCCGTCATCCATGACTTGCAAGCGCCCGCTTTGCGGCCATGCGTGGGCTCGCCTGCCTGCGACTGACTGCCGCGGACTGTTCGGCAGCGTGGAATGGATTTTGCATAAAATCATTTCAGATTTCAGCCAATTCTGAAAGCCGAACCATGGACACTGCAAGCCGATTCTTTCGCACCCTCCTGCGCAGCGCAGCCCTGCCCGGTTCAGCCGGCGCGTCCCGGTCCCTGGCGATCGCTGCCCTTTTCCTCGGTCTGACGGCCTGCGGCGGCGGAGGCGGAGGCGGAAGCGGGGAAAGCACGCTGCCAACGCCCAGCGGCCTGAGGGTTACAGTCAGCGACATCTATGGCGCCAAAATTGCGGGCGCCACCGTGGAGGCGACGATCGGCACCACAGTCGTGACCGGGACCACCAATGTCGATGGCGTCGCTACTATGGCCGATGGCACTCCAGTGCTCATTTTTCGCGGGGTCACCGGCACCGCCAGTGTGATCGTGTCCCGCGACACCTTTGTCACCCAGCCCGCGACAGCCGAGATCACCGCCAACCAGTTGACCGAACTCTCCGTCACGCTCGATCGCGCAACGTCGGCTGCGGGGGGATCGCTGACCTCCCGCAGCGGCACGCCGCCGTCGGTCGCTCCTGGCGCCCAGAGCATGACTTTCGAGATCGAACTGGTGATCGTCGACGGCCAATCACGGCCGATCACGGGCCTAGATGCAGCCAACTTCGTCCTCCGCGCCTGCACCCCCGACCCGGGCAACGATAGGGTCGACTGCGTGCGCGGGGCGGCTGCCGATTTCGATGCATCCTATGTTCCGGCGACCGGGATCCCCGTATCCATCGCCCTGATCCCAGGTGCTGCCGCCCAGCCCTATGCCGCGGCCCTCATGCTGGATCAGAGCGGCAGCATCGCCACGTCCGATCCCACCGGCGCGAGGCTGTATTCGGCCAAGGCGTTCATCGACGGCATCGGCACGGAAGATCGTGTCCTGCTCTCCGCCTTCGCCAACGGCGCCGCGCTGATTCCCGACATTCCCCTGACTCTTTATCCCCCGTTCAGGGACTCGGCGACGGTCTCCGACGAGCCGTCGTACTTCTCCACCCTCGATTCCCTGCCCGCCCTGGTCGGCGGCAGCACACCGCTCTACGCGGCACTCGACCTCATGCGCGAGCAGCTTGTCACGGATGCATCGCTGCCGGACGGAATCGCCAAGTCGCTGGTGATCTTCACCGACGGTGACGACACCGACTGCGGCGATGCCAACGCATGCCGCACGCGCCGCCAGGAATCGATAGATGCGGCCAACACCGCGGGTGTTCGAGTCTTCACCATCGGCCTTTCCAGCGGGGTGAATTTCGAGGCGCTCGGCGAACTCGCCAACCAGACCGGTGGCGCCTTCCTCTTCGCCGACAGCCCCGAACAGCTGATTCCGCTGTACGGCAGCGTCGGCAGGCTGCTGAGCCTGAGCCTGCCCACCTACCGGCTCAGGTGGACGGTCCAGGCAGAAGAGAGCGGAATTTTCCTCCCCGGAAACGCCATTCTCGGTCGCGTGGAGGTGAGCGCCGGCGGCAGCAAGTTCGAGGTCCCGTTCATCGTCGGCATCCCTTGACCGGTTCACCAGCAGGCAAATCCTCGATATCCGGCTTGGTCAGGTAAACTAGCGGCAATTCAGCTGTTCGGTCGGCCCCTGACGTCATCGGTTTTCAGGTCGGTCTGGCTCGAACCCTGACGAGCAATCCTGGCGACAGATTCACTGACGCCATCTTCACTGAGGCTATCAACATGCATACCGACACCATCCTCCATTATTTGAAGAGGCACGGTCAGCTACTCGACTCCGAGATAGCGACGGGAACGGGAATTCCCCTTGCAGCGATCCGCACCTCCCTGTCCGAACTGTCAGCGCAGGGAGAAATATCAAAGTGCAGCGTGACCCGCTACAACAACGGCAAGCCGGTCGAGGGAATGCTGTGCCGGATTGCCGGGTTCATCCCTCGCCCCTCTCCCGGCAGAAAGCCTGGCGTAAAAAGCTAGGCAAGGCTGTTACTCGGGGAAATTCCCCGCTGCGCAATCGCGCAATGTCTGGCCGCAGGTCGCCGCTCGCGGTCATGCCGCGAGTGGCGCTTCGCTCCACCCCAATCG
>JBAPWR010000091.1:0-1895 GCA_049283775.1 Thiobacillus sp. | reverse complement strand
GCGAGGAGGAGCGCGAGAAGCATCCTGCCTTGAGTTTGGACCATGAGGACACCCCATGCTGGTGAAGGACAGTCATCGTACCCCCGACGGGGTCCCCGCGAACGAACGCCAGGCAGTTTTTCAGATTCAATATGTCACGCAGAACCTGGCTATCGGCTGTGCGATTCAGGCTGTGCAATAACGCGACATTCGAGGTGCGCAGGGAGGGCGCTTCCATGGACATGCTCAATACGACTGGGCGTGGTGTGCATTAATTAAGGACAACCCACATCCATGCCAGGGTTTTATAATGACCACTTGAATGCCCCGCCTAAACGGGTCAACTGTCCCATGGGTGTCAACTGAAACCCGCTTATAGAGATCACCATGAAATATCCTTTGTCACGCCCGTGGGTATCGTTGTGCATGGCCGGGGCATTTTCCGGCATGAGCCTGTTGAGCGGCGCTGCCGCGGCTGAAGGGGACGCTGCAGCAGGCGCCAGGAAGGCCATCTATTGTGCGTATTGCCACGGTTCGGACGGCAATCCACTGGATAAAGCCGCACCGCGTTTGGCGGGCCAGGACGCCGCCGTCCTGGTAAACAAGATGAAGCTCCAGACCGAGGCCTTGGGCGCGCATGAACTCATGGTCCAGGCATTCCTGACCGGCCGCGCCCTCAATGACCAGGACATGAACGACCTGGCAGCCTACTTCTCCGGGCAACCGGTACGGGACCCCATGCAGTCCGCGCCGCCCAAGCCACCGGAAAAATAGACATCGCAGATTTGGCATCAGGAGAAAACCGATGAGAGCCGCATTCGGATGGATAGGCATAGGCGCCCTCCTGCTGGCGGGTTGCGCCAGTGTGGGGCCGCCGAGCATCGGGCGGGACCGCTTCGACTACGTGAACACGATCTCGGATTCATGGAAGCGGCAGACCCTGCTCAACCTGTTGAAGGTCCGATATGCCGATGCGCCCGTGTTCATGGACGTTTCGTCGGTGATCAGTTCGTACTCGCTGGAGGGCGAGGTCAGCCTCGGCGGCGAGTATGCCTCGCCCGGGCGCGGCGACACGTTCGGCAGCGTGGGCGCCACCGGCCGCTACGCGGACAAGCCGACCATTAGCTACCAGCCGCTCTCCGGCGACAAGTTCGCCAAGAGCCTGATGACCCCGGTCCCCGTCACGGGCTTCCTGTTCCTGATCCAGAGCGGTTACCCGGCCGACCTCGTGTTGCGGATTTGCGTGAACTCGATCAACGGCCTGGAGAATGCCTACGGTGGCGCGGGCAATCCACGCGCAGGCAGCCCGGAATTTCGCGAGCTCATGAACGCCCTGCGGGAATCGCAGGCCGCGGGAGACACCGGATTCCGGGTCAAGCCCAGCAAGGGAGAACCCGGCGTCGTGATGTTCATGCGCCCGTCATCGGACAGGGTACGCGTGCCGAGCAGCAGGATTCGAGAGTTGCTCGGCCTCAATGCCGCATCGCACGAATTCAGCGTCGTGTATGGCTCCCATCCCGAGCAGGATACGGAGATCGCAGTGCTGACGCGGTCGCTCCTGCAGGTCATGATCGACTTCGCTTCCTATATCGATGTGCCGGAGGCTGATATCGCCGAAGGGCGCGTCTACAGCCCGCAGCGCACTGCCGAGCAGGAGCGCGCATTCCCGCCCCTGATTACCGTCCATCATGGCGCCTCGCCCCCCGACGACGCCTATGCGTCGGTTCGATACCGCAACCAGTGGTTCTGGATCGACGACCGCGACCGAGATTCGAAATTCCGTCTCACTTTCCTGATGATCATGTTTTCGCTCACCGAAGGTGCGCCGACGCAGAGCGCACCCGTGGTGACCGTCCCAGCCAGATGAGGCGGACGGCAGGCAACCGAGAATCAATTTAGGCCGCACGTTCATGCCC
>JBAPWR010000090.1:0-5366 GCA_049283775.1 Thiobacillus sp. | reverse complement strand
GGTGACCTTCTCGTCGACCGCGATGGCCGGGACGGTATGGGAAAGCGCCAGCAGCGCGGCGGTCAGCAGCTTGTAACGCGAGAACTTCAGCACGGGATTCTCCTTTGAACGGTTGAGCGTATAGCGTGAGCAGGCCCTAATATAGACCGCTATCAATGACACATCCCCGTGAAAAAGATTCGCGGCGTTAGAATCCGATTTGTAACCCTGTGTAACGCCCGACATGTCGAACGACGAACTCTCCCCTGCCCCCATCGTCGGGGGCGGCATCAATACCGGCAGCTTCGAGCAGCCGGTCGTGGTCACCCAGATGCTGGGCATCGGCCCGGCCGAGCCGATCCGCGAAGAAACCCTGCGTGCGCGTTTCCTGTCGTTCGAGCCGCTTTTCGATTCGGCCTCCCGGCTGGCGGCCTACGAACTGGTGCTGCGCGGCCGACTGGCTGCCGCGGAAGGCGACGACGCCCTGGCGCAGATGGACGAGGACATGCTGCTGACCGGCCTGTATTCGCTGGTCCAGGACGGCCTCACCGGCGAGCTGCCGCTGCTGGTGCGCGTCAACCCGGGCGTGCTGTTCACCGACTTTCCGGCCCAGGTCAACCATCCCAATCTCATCTGGATCGTGGCGGTCGATTCGGAAGCCGTCTTCGCCCGCATGCTGGCGCTGCGTGATGCCGGGCTGCGTTTCTGCCCGATCCTGCGCGGGCGCGATCCGCACGTCCTCGACAGCCTGGATGTATGGCCGCATGTGATGTGCTCCGCCGACCTTGCGCCTCCCGCGCAGGCTGCCGCCAGCCACTTCGTCATTGAAGGCGTGGCGCAGGCCGCCACCCTGGCACGCTGGCCAGAAGGCACCTGGTTCAAGGGCAGCCTGTTCACCGGCGAGACGCTGACACGCGAGGAGGATCAATCGCTGGCACGGCGTCTCGACCTGCTGGCGGTGGCCATGCGGCAGCCGCTCGACACGCTGATCAATTTCTTCAAGCTCAACCCGGACATGGCGCAGCGCCTGCTCGATATCGCCAATTCGCCCGCCGGCGCGCTCAGCCGCCCGGCCGTTTCGGCCGGCCACGCGCTGGTGATGATGGGGCGGCAGCGCGCCCAGCGCGTCGCCATCCTGCTGGCGCTGGCAGGCGCGACGCCGACCGACGAGACGCGGCTTTACGCCAAGACGGCCTTCGCCCGGGCGCTTTTCATGGGCAAGGTCGCGCGCATGCATACGCCCGCCGAGGACGCCTCGGTGGCCTTCGAGACCGGCCTGCTGTCAACCGTCGCACTGGCATTCAAGCGGCCGGTCGACGACCTGGTGAGAAAGCTCGGCCTGCCCCCGGCCATCGCCATATCGCTCGGCGACCAGGCCTTGCCGCAAAACGTCCTGCTGCGTCTTGCCCATGCCTGCGAAAGCAACGATATCGACACCCTGATCACCCTTTCGCGCGAATTGGGGGTGAGCATCGACAGCCTGTCTGCAGCCTACCTGGATGGCGTCATCGCCGGCGAATCGCTGGAAACCGCACTCGCCTGAACGTTCACTGCCTTGCACCAAGCCGCCGCGAGCGAGAAGGCGGGCGGCGTAAAATAATCCCTTTTTTGCATTCCTACCGTCATGCGCGCCACGCTGGTTTTTGATATCGAAACGATCCCCGACGTCTCCGGCTTCGCCCGCCTCAACGATCTCGACGAGTCAAGCATGCCGCCGGGCGAGATCGCCGAAATGGCCCTGCTGGCGCGCCGCCAGAAGACCGGCAGCGACTTCATGCCGCATCACCTGCACCGCATCGTCGCGATCTCCTGTGTGCTGCGCCTCGGCGACCAGCTCAAGGTGTGGTCGCTGGGCGAACCCGACAGCGGCGAGGCCGAACTGATCCAGCGCTTCTACGACGGCATCGAGCGCTACACACCGCAACTGGTTTCGTGGAACGGCGGCGGCTTCGATCTCCCGGTCCTGCACTACCGCAGCCTGATCCATGGCGTGGCGGCGGCGCGCTACTGGGACTGGGGCGACGACGACAAGGAATTCAAGTGGAACAACTATCTCGGGCGCTATCACACCCGCCACCTCGACCTGATGGACGTGCTGGCGATGTACCAGCCGCGCGCCAATGCCCCGCTCGACCAGATGGCCAAGCTGTGCGGCTTTCCCGGCAAGCTCGGGATGGACGGCTCGATGGTGTTCGATGCCTTCGGTCGCGGTGAGATCGACGCCATCCGCAACTATTGTGAAACCGACGTGATGAATACCTGGCTGGTCTACCTGCGCTTCCAGAAGATGCGCGGCACCCTCAACGAAGCCGCCTACCAGGCCGAGGTCGAACTCGCCCGCAGCACCGTCGAGGCCCATGCCGCGCCGCACTGGCAGGAATTCCTCGCTGCCTGGAAATGAACACGGTCGTCGACATTCTCTCCCTCGATCACGAGGGCCACGGCGTCGCCCGCATCGACGGCAAGGTCACCTTCGTCGACGGAGCGCTGGCCGGCGAGCGCGCCGAAATCGCGGTCTATCGCAAGCACGCCAAATACAACTCGGCCAACGCGGTCCGTATCCTGCGCGAGAGTGCGCAGCGTGCCGCGCCGCGCTGCGAGTATTTCGGCCGCTGCGGCGGCTGCTCGATGCAGCATCTCGAGCCCAGCGCCCAGGTCGCGGCCAAGCAGCGCGTGCTGGAGGACAACCTGGCGCGCATCGGCAAGGTTAGGCCGGAGATCATACTGTCGGCGCTGCACGGCCCTTATTGGGCCTATCGTCACCGCGCGCGCCTGTCGGTGCGGCGGGTCGACAAGAAAGGCGGAGTGCTGGTCGGCTTCCACGAAAAGCGCTCCAGCTTCATCGCCGACATGGCGCATTGCGAGATCCTGACGGCGGACGTCTCGGCGCTGATCCAGCCCTTGCGTCAACTGATCACCGACCTGTCCAATTCCGACCGCATTCCGCAGATCGAGGTCGCCGTCGGCGAGCACGTCACGCTGCTGGTATTCCGCCTGCTCGAACCCTGGACCGACGAGGATGCCGCCCGGGCGCGAAGCTTTGCCGAGGCACACCGGGTGCAGATCTGGGTGCAGCCCAAGGGTCCTGACAGCGCCCGCCCGTTCTGGCCCGAAATCGTCCCCGAACTCAGCTACAGCCTACCCGAGTTCGACCTGGTGATGCCCTTCCGCCCGACCGACTTCACCCAGGTCAACGCCGCCCTCAACCGCGCGCTGGTCGGCCGCGCCATGCGCCTGCTCGAGCCGCAACCGGGTGAGCGCATCGCCGACCTGTTCTGCGGTCTCGGCAATTTCACTCTGCCGATCGCCCGGCACGGCGCCGACGTCCTCGGCATCGAAGGCAGCGCAGAACTGGTGACCCGGGCGCGCGAGAATGCCCTGCGCAACCAGCTTGGCAACGCGGAATTCGCAGTCGACAACCTGTTCGAGATGACGCCCGAGAAGTGGAACGCGCTAGGGCATTTCGACAAGCTGCTGATCGACCCGCCGCGCAGCGGCGCCATCGAACTGGTGAAATCGCTGCCAGCGCAGGGCGGCCCGCGCCGCATCGTCTATGTTTCCTGCGATCCCGCCACCCTGGCACGGGATGCCGAAGTGCTGTGCCACGTGCTCGGCTACCGGCTGGAAGCGGCCGGCGTCGCCAACATGTTCCCGCACACCGCCCACGTCGAGTCGATCGCGCTTTTTGAACGCTGATCCATTAAAATCGCGCCTTTAATTCAGCAACCAGTCCCCAAGCTCCAGCCCATCATGGCACTCATCGTACAAAAATACGGCGGCACCTCGGTCGCCAACGTCGAACGCATCCGCGCGGTCGCCGAACGCGTCGCAAAATTCAAGATGCTCGGCCATCAGGTCGTCGTCGTGCTGTCGGCCATGTCAGGCGAAACCAACCGCCTGATCGCCCTGGCCAAGCAGATCCAGTCCACCCCCGATCCGCGTGAACTCGACGTGCTGGTCTCGACCGGCGAGCAGGTGACGATCGCGCTGCTGGCGATGGCACTGAAGGATCTCGGCCTCAAGGCCCGAAGCTACACCGGCTCGCAGGTCCGCATCCTTACCGACAACGCCTTTACCAAGGCGCGCATCCTCGGCATCGACGAAGCCAACATGCGCCGCGATCTCGATGGCGGCCATGTCGTCGTGGTGGCCGGTTTCCAGGGCGTCGACGAGGACGGCAACATCACCACCCTCGGCCGCGGCGGCTCCGATACCACCGGCGTGGCGCTGGCGGCGGCGTTGAAGGCCGACGAATGCCAGATCTACACCGACGTCGACGGGGTCTATACGACCGACCCGCGCATCGTCCCGGAAGCGCGCCGGTTGAAGACCGTCACCTTCGAGGAAATGCTGGAAATGGCCAGCCTCGGCTCCAAGGTGCTGCAGATCCGCTCGGTCGAATTCGCCGGCAAGTACAAAGTCAAACTCCGCGTGCTGTCGAGCTTTCAGGACGAAGGCGACGGCACCCTCATCACCTTCGAGGAAAACAACACCATGGAACAGCCCATCGTCTCCGGCATCGCCTTCAACCGTGACGAAGCCAAGATCACCGTGCTCGGCGTGCCCGACCGTCCCGGTGTCGCCTACCAGATCCTCGGACCGGTCGCCGACGCCAACATCGACGTCGACATGATCATCCAGAACGTCGGCGCGAATAACACCACCGACTTCACCTTCACCGTGCACCGCAACGATTTCGCCCGGGCAATGACCATCGTGCAGAACACCGCCGCCGCCATCGGCGCGCGCGAGGTCAGCGGCGACGACAAGATCGCCAAGGTCTCCATCGTCGGCGTCGGCATGCGCTCCCACGTCGGCATCGCGCGCAAGATGTTCGAAACCCTGTCGAAGGAAAACATCAACATCCAGATGATCTCGACCTCCGAAATCAAGATTTCCGTGGTGGTCGACGACAAGTACATGGAACTCGCCGTGCGGGCCCTGCATCAGGCCTTCGAACTCGACAAGGCCACTGCATAAGGTGGCTTTCCCCCGCGCGTTGGGCTACAATGCGCGGCGTTTCGGAGACGTGGCCGAGTGGTTGAAGGTACTCCCCTGCTAAGGGAGCATACGGGCTTAAACCTGTATCGAGGGTTCGAATCCCTCCGTCTCCGCCAAACAAAAACAGGTTTTTCAGATGCGTAAAACCTGCGTATAATGCGCATCCTTCAACGCGCCCGTAGCTCAGCTGGATAGAGTACTTGGCTACGAACCAAGGGGTCAGGAGTTCGAATCTCTTCGGGCGCACCAAAATTCAAGGGGTTAGCGAAAGCTAGCCCCTTTCTGTTTTCGCCCCCCAAGAAGACCGCGCACTGGCGCGCGAGGAATTCACGGCCCCGCGTCAGGCACTGGTTGCGCAGATGAACGCCATTGCCTCACGGCGGTCG
>JBAPWR010000089.1:0-7020 GCA_049283775.1 Thiobacillus sp. | reverse complement strand
CCCTCACCCCGCCGTCGATGGCGCAAAGCCGCCGCACCTCGGCATCCAGTTCTGCTTTGCCTGGACCGCTTGCACAGGCGGTGACAAGCGTCAGCAGAAAAATCAATGAAATCAGTGTCCTCATATGGCGAGCCTCCATTTCCCGTCATTGCCGTTTGCTGACTTGCCAGCGAAACGGGACCGCTTCGTGCGATGTCTCATCGCGTACCTCATGCGCGTTCGGCGCCCTGCTTGAACGTCAGAAGGAAGGAAAAGATTCGTCAAGGAACATGAGCCGATAGTCAGCAAGAGGACTTTCAGCCCCATCGCGTCAAGCGCCCTGGCCAGAAGGCCCAGACCATAGACGGGCACGCATGACCCGGGCAACGAATCCGGACCGAAGGTAATGTGATGCGGGTGACGGAGGCTAGCCAATTGCCAAGGATTACTCTCCTCGCTCAGGCTGCTTGCGTACGGTTTATCCTGTTCCACACGGCCCCCTGTTTTCATGCGTATGCTGGACACACTTATAAAAACAGTTGGGTGGACTGTCTATACAACTTAAGTCATAGCTGAGCGGGTCATTGCTGAGCAATGGACAGGAGGGTCGACACGCGACCTCCGATAGGCCAAGTGAATCAATGGGGTTTCATCGACGCCACTTCGGGTGGTCAACGATATTTGGAAACGATCAATCTGCTCGAGCCGCTCCTGCAATCGAACGGAAGAGAGAAATCCGCGAAGTTGGCCGATGACCGTCTAGAGTCCTAAAGAGTAATTGGGGTAGTCAAAACCCCATCGCATCCAGCCGCAGCGTCACCGTCTCCCCTGCCTCGTTCCGCGCCTGCAACCACTCGGCACCCTCGCGCGCGTATACGTCCAGCGGCAGCAGGCGTTGCACCGTGCCGTCCACTTTCACGTCCAGCCACTGCCGGGTGAGCGCGGCGTATTCCAGGCGCTCGTGCTGGGCACAGGCAATGGGCTGGTAAGGGGTGTCGCTCAACGCAGATTGACGCCCGGCTTCTCGAACGGCGACCAGGCCTGTGCCATTGCCGTACCGAGACGGCTCGCGAGCCGCTCCGCAAATCCCGGACGATAGGTGAAGTCGACGACTTCCTCGGCCTTGATCACGTCGCGTGCCACCGACTCCACGCTGCCGAGTCCGTCTGCGAGCCCCAGTTCGATACTGGCCTCGCCGCTCCAGACCAGTCCGCTGAACAGTTCAGGGGTTTCCTTGAGGCGCTCGCCGCGCCCGGCCTTGACCACACCGATGAACTGGCCGTGGATTTCCTCGAGCATCTTCTTCGCATACTGCTGGTGCTTCTGGTCGACCGGCGAGAACGGATCGAGGAAGCCCTTGTTCTCGCCCGCGGTCAGCATGCGCCGCTCCACGCCGAGCTTTTCCATGGTCTTGGTGAAGCCGAAGCCGTCCATCAGCACCCCGATCGAGCCGACGATGCTGGCCTTGTCGACATAGATGTTGTCGGCGGCGGCGGCGACGTAGTAGCCACCCGAGGCGCAGATGTCGTCGACCACGGCATGCAGCGGAATGTTCGGGTATTTGCCGCGCAACCGCTTGATCTCGTCGTAGATCTGTCCGGCCTGCACCGGGCTGCCGCCGGGACTGTTGATGCGCAGGATCACGCCCTTGGTCTTGTTGTCGTCGAACGCGTCCTGCAGGCTGCTGATCACCGAGTCCGCACTGGTCTCGTCGGCGGAAATCACGCCCTGCAGATCGATCAGTGCAGTGTGGGCCTTGGGCAACGAAACGTCGCCAGACTTGAACCAGCCGGCAGCGAGAAACAGTATGACGAAGAGATAGATGAAGCCGAGCGACTTGAAGAAGATCCCCCAGTGGCGCGTGCGGCGCTGTTCCTGAAGCGCGGACAGCGCGAGTTTTTCCAGCACCTGGCGTTCCCAGTTTGCTTGAGCGGGTTTTTCCGGTTCACTCATTTTTCTTCCATCAGGTAAATTTGGCCTTCACGTTCTTCAACCCGCAGCGGGGTCAGCCCGCGCCCGGCGCAGCGTCCGCTGATGCAGCGACCGGATGTCGGGTCGTACAGCGCGCCATGGGTGGAGCAGATCAAGTATAGCCGGGAGTCGTCGAAGAATTCCCCCTCCTGCCAGTCGAGTTCGACCAGTATATGGCCGCACTGGTTGAGGAAGGCATGGGGTGCGCCTGCGAAACGCACGACGAATGCCTGTTGTCTCAGGTCTCCCTGCTGCAGTTCGAAGCGCACCCCCTTGCCCTGCTCCGGCAAATCTTCGGCGGAGCAGATCAGGCGTTCGCCTTGAGCCATGCGTGGACCTCGTGAAAACTGTTCATCAGCGCCAGCGGTGCGTGCGGCAGCAGGTCTTCGGCTTCGTGGGCACCGTAGGTCACCCCGAGGCTGGCGACCCTGGCGCTGGCAGCCATCAACAGGTCGTGGCTGGTGTCGCCGATCACCAGGGTACGCTGCGGATCGGCGCCGAGTTCCTCGACCAGTTCCAGCACCATGGCGGGATGTGGCTTGGAATGGGTCTGGTCGGCGGTACGGGTGGCCGAAAACCACGGGCCGAGACCGCTCGACTGCAACGCCCGGCTCAGGCCCAGATGGCTCTTGCCGGTAGCCACCGCCAACTGGAATCCGTTCTCGTGCAGGTCCCTGATGCCGGACTCGACTCCCTCGAACAGCGGAATGTCCTGATCACGGCCCAGATAATGATGGCGATAGCGTTCGACCATTTGCGGGTAGTGGTCCGGTTCGAGATCTGGCAGCAAGGTCTGCAGTGCCTGGGCAAGGCCGAGGCCGATGATCTGGCGCGAGGCTCGCTCGCTCGGCACCTCGAGCCCGAGATCCGCGCAGGCACGCTGGATGGAATCGACGATGATCCCGGCAGAGTCCATCAGGGTGCCGTCCCAGTCGAAGATCAGAAGCTCGTATTGTCGCGGTGCGTTCATGTTGCGGAATTCAGGTGATCGAGGAAGGACTGCAGGTCCTCGGGCAGCGGCGCCTCGATCTGCAGGCGCTCGCCGCTGATCGGGTGAATGAAGCTCAGCGAGGCTGCATGCAGAAACATGCGCTTGAGGCCCCGCGATGCCAGGGTCTTGTTGAGGGCGAAGTCGCCGTATTTGTCGTCGCCGGCGATGGGAAACCCGAGGTGCGAAGTGTGCACGCGTATCTGATGGGTGCGTCCGGTTTTCAGTTCCGCTTCCAGCAGGGTGAAATCGGCGAAGCTCTGCAGGCGGCGAAAGATGGTATGCGCCGTCTGCCCCTCGTCGCGCACGGTCACGCGCTTTTCGCCTTCCTCGGTGACGCGCTTGTGCAGCGGCAGTTTGACGTGCTGCAGCGGATTCGGCCAGCGTCCGGCAACCAGGGTCAGGTAGCGCTTCTCGACCTTGCCGTCGCGCATCGCTGCATGCATGCCGGTCAGCGCGCGGCGCTTCAGCGCGATCAGCAGCACCCCGGAGGTTTCGCGGTCGAGGCGGTGGACCAGTTCCAGCATGCGGCATTCCGGCAGCTCCAGGCGCAGTTGCTCGATCACCCCGCGCGAGATTCCGCTGCCGCCATGCACCGCCATCCCGGGCGGCTTGTTGAGTGCGATCAGGGCATCGTCGCGATAGAGGATGCGCGGCACCAGCCTGGCAGCGCCTGCCGGCAGCCGCGTGACCGGCGCGATCGTCGGCGCGGCGACGCGCACCGGCGGAATGCGCACTTCGTCACCCTTTTTCAGGCGGTAGCCCACTTCGACCCGACCGCCATTGATGCGCACTTCCCCGCCGCGGACCATCTTGTAGATGCGGCTCTTGGGAACGCCCTTGAGGCGGGTCATCAGGTAGTTGTCCAGCCGCTGGTCCTCCTGATCCTCACCGATCTTGAGTCGCCTGACCGAATCTTGCGCTAAGTCATTCATTTTCATATACACTACCGCCGGTTCAGGGGGTGTTTCCCCCGAATCCTGGACACCACGCCGGTTAAAACGCTCACCGGCTGCCATCTTGCCCGGCCCGTCTGACTTCCTGCCCGCCCTGCGGCCAGTCGAAACCACCCGCCCCGCACAAGTTTGGCGAAGCAGCGATGTTATCAATGACGCGTCATTAAGCATACGAAATAAATGTTCACGCCCCGGGTTGATTCCCCGGCGGGAACCGGAAAGAAGGCATCGGCATACTGCGCATCGCATGGCCGGGCACCACTCTCCAGGAACAGGACACCCAAGCATGCAGCTTCACCTCCAAATCGTGACCGCATGATCCGCTGCCTCTAGGCGGCTGTCTGGCCTGTCCCGTATGCACGCGCGCGGGAGTAAACAATGAAGCGCATGCTTTTCAACGCAACCCAGGCGGAAGAACTCCGGGTTGCCATCGTCGACGGGCAAAAACTCGTCGACCTTGACATCGAGTCCGCCAGCAAGGAACAACGCAAGGGCAACATCTACAAGGGTGTCGTCACCCGAGTCGAACCCAGTCTCGAAGCCGCTTTCGTCGATTATGGCTGCGAGCGCCACGGCTTTCTGCCGTTCAAGGAAATCGCCCGCTCCTGCCTGCCCGGCAATGGCCGCGTCCCGGAAAACCTCAAGGAAGGCCAGGAATTGCTGGTCCAGGTGGAAAAGGACGAACGCGGCAGCAAGGGCGCTGCGCTCACCACCTACATCTCGCTGGCCGGCCGCTATGTCGTGCTGATGCCGAACAACCCGCGCGGCGGTGGCGTATCGCGCCGGATCGAGGGTGAGGAGCGCAACGAACTGCGCGACACCCTGGCCCAGCTCGATATCCCCGAAGGCATGAGCCTGATCGGCCGCACCGCAGGCATCGGCCGTACCGCTGAAGAACTGCAGTGGGACCTGAACTACCTGATGAGCCTGTGGAACGCGGTAGAGGGCGCGTCGAGCACGATGTCGGGCGCCTTCCTCATCTACCAGGAAGGCAGTCTGGTGATTCGCGCCATCCGCGATTATTTCTCCGCGGACATCGGCGAAATCCTCATCGACACCCCCGACATCTACGAGCAGGCGCAGCAGTTCATGGCGCATGTCATGCCGGCCAACGTCGCCAAGATCAAGCTCTATCACGACGACGTGCCGCTGTTCTCGCGCTTCCAGATCGAGCACCAGATCGAGTCGGCGTTCTCGCGCCAGGTCAATCTGCCATCCGGCGGCGCCATCGTCATCGATCACACCGAAGCCCTGGTGTCGGTCGACGTCAACTCGGCGCGTGCCACCAAGGGCAGCGACGTCGAACAGACGGCGTTCAACACCAACCTCGAAGCCGCCGACGAGATCGCCCGCCAGATGCGCTTGCGCGACCTCGGCGGCCTGATCGTGATCGACTTCATCGACATGGAGAATCCCAAGCATCAGCGCGAGGTCGAGAACCGCCTGCGCGATGCCCTGCATCACGACCGCGCCCGCGTTCAGACCAGCAAGATCTCGCGCTTCGGCCTGCTGGAAATGTCGCGCCAGCGGCTGCAGCCCTCGCTCGGCGAGACCAGCTACAACCCCTGCCCGCGCTGCCATGGCACCGGCCACATCCGCGGCACCGAATCGTCGGCGCTGCATATCCTGCGCATCCTGCAGGAAGAGGCCATGAAGGAAAACACCGGTGCTTTGCATGTGCAGCTCCCGGTCGATGTCGCGACCTTCCTGCTGAACGAGAAGCGTGTGGATATCCATGCCCTGGAAACCCGGCTCAAGGTGAATGTGGTGTTGATTCCCAACATCCACATGGAGACACCCAATTACACCATTACCCGCTTGCGCCACGACGAGCTGAATCGCGGCGACGTCAACGAACCCAGCTACAAGCTGGCCGTGCTGCCGGAAACCGAAGCGATCTATCAGACCGACACGCAGGCGGCTGCACCGGCACGCCAGCAGGCCGCAGTCAAATCTGTCGCGCCGCCCCAGCCTGCACCCGCCCCCCAGGTGGCTCCGTCGGCTGCAGCCGAATCGGAAGCAGGCCTGTTCAACCGGATTTTTGGCTGGTTCAAGAAGCTCGGCGAAGAAAAACCCGCCGAAGCGCCAGCCGCTGTGCTTGCGCCTGCTCCACGGCCACAAAGCCGCGAGCGCGGCGAACGCAAGCCTGGCCAGCGCAGTCGTGGGCGGGGTGAAGGCCGCGGCGAGCGCAACGGTGAAGAACGGGGAGCCGCCCGCGGTGAGCCGCGCCAGGCCGATCGCAAGGAAGGCCGCGAGACGCGCGCAACCGAGTCCACCAAACCCCAGCGCCAGCCGCGCCCGCCCAAGCCACGGCCGGAGGCTGAAACCACGACGCCGAGAGCACCAGAGACTGCGCCAGCAGCGATCGAAGCCGGCGGCGAGGTCAAGCGTGAACCGCGCAGTCGCCGCAGTCGCGGCCGTCGCAGCCGCGAGGATCGGGTCGAATCACCGGCTGTAGCGGCCGAAGCTTCGGCCGTCGCTGCAGCCGCTTCCGCCGAGCAGGGATTCCACGCGATCATCGAGATCGCCGGCAAGGCCAGACAGACAGCCGTCGTGCGCGAAGCCGCCCCGGCGCAGCAGGCCCTGCAGCTTGAGTCGTCTGCCCTGCCAGCAGTCACCGCTTCTCCGGCGGAAATTCTCGCCGAACTGGCCACTTCGGCTGCGTCACTGCAGCAGGTTGAAACCCAGGGCGAGGTCATCGAGTCAGCGGCTTCCTCAGCCGAGCCGCAGCGTTCGCGCCGCCGCCGCCGTCCCACGGCCAAGCCAACCGAGGCAGAAGTCGTGAGCCTGATGCAGGTTGAAACTACCGCCCCGGTGACCGAGTCGGTCTCCAACGCACCCGCTGCGCCGTTGCACCCGACCCGGCGCCGCCCCCGCCCGCAGGCGGTCGAGGCCCAGGAACCGCTGGTCCAGGTCGAAACCCAGTCGCCGCAGTAATCCCGACGACAAAATGAACAAGGGCCGCATCACGCGGCCCTTGTTCATTTCAGTTTCAGGCTTTGTTCTGGTCAGGCAATGCGGCGCAACTGATCGCGCGGCACGCCGGCGATCTCCTGCAGCAGACCCTCCACGGCATCCTCGATCATGTCGAGATTCTCCTCGAATCCCTCAGTACCGCCGTAATAG
>JBAPWR010000088.1:0-2199 GCA_049283775.1 Thiobacillus sp. | reverse complement strand
GCGGTATTCGCGGCCGATGTTCATGCCGCCGACGAAGGCCTTGCGGCGGTCGACCACGATGACCTTGGTGTGGTCCGAGGTCAGCCAGGGATTGTCGACGACGCGTACCTCGATCTTCGAATCCCGGCGCAGATACTCGGCGATCGAGAGCGGCGTCTCGCTGCGCGGGGTGCCTGGCGAGCGGGGAGATACCTGACTCGCGACCAGGGTGCCGACGCGATCGACCAGCACGCGGACCTTGATTTCGTGCGAGCGGCGCTTGAGCAGGTCGGCGATGCGCAGCGCGTAGTCATCGCTGTCAAAAATGTAGACGCGGACGTCGATCGACTCCTGCGCTTCCTGGATCGACCTGACCAGTTCGAGGAAGAAGGCGTCGCCATCCACCAGCGGCCTCATGCTGCCGCGGTAGCGATCGCTGCCGACCAGCTCGTCAAGCCGCGACTCCCACTCGGCCAGGTCCATTCCCTCGCCGCCAGCCGCTGCAGGCGGCTCTCCATCACTGGCGTATGAGCCATGCGGCAGCATCACGATCAGGGAGTGGGTGCCAAGCCAGAACAACCGGTTGGTCAAAGTGACGGGTTGCCTGAGCGCGCCCAGCACATGGCTGCGCAGGGTCAGGGCATCGATCATCTGCAGGGTGTACCCCAGTTGCCGCCCCGGTGGCCGCGGCGCGGGCGGACGGGCGATGAACACCGACTGCCTGTGCTCGAAATCGAACAGCACGAAGGCCCCGCCAAGCTCGTCGTCGCCGACTGTGAACAGCGCCGGCCCGACGGCTTCACCGTTGCGGGCGAGTTCGGCCATGAGGTGCTCGTTGGCCCGGGCAGAGAAGGCTTCCTCGCTGATGCGTCGGCCGATCCGCAGGCTGGCGGGCTTGTCCTCGATTCTTACCGTGTGCAGCCTGCCATGCCCGTCGCGATACAGGACAAGATCGACTCCCTGCACCGTCACCAGGACGCCGTTCGTGGGGGTTGAAGGGGCAAGCTGCAGCAACAGGGCTTCGACCAGCCTTTCCCAGCGCGCCGGGTCGTAGAGCGCGACCGGCTGCCAGTCGCGCTCGATCAGGACCGGATCGGCCGGTGCGTCGGTGCTCAAGTCCATCATCGCCATGCGGTAGTTGTGCCGATCAGGACGCAGATCATCGACTGGCCAGACGGCGCTGAGGTAGGCCTTGCCCTCGTCGTGGCTGTAGCTCAGGACCAGCTGGCCATCGCGGTACCAGGCGCCGTCCGGGGGCAAATCAGGCAGGGTTTCGATTCCCGCTGATGGCGCGGTTCCCGGCTGGCTCGCACAACTCGTCAGGAAGATCGCCAGCAGAGCGAGCGGCAGGATCCAGAAGCGCTTCAGGCGACCGAGGGAGGCAAACATGCGCGCATCATCCCCGAGCGATTCGCCGGCGGCAACCGTCCGCCGCCTGGGGGCAAGGCTGTGCGATGATCGCGGCTGATTCAGGTTCGCCACAGAATTCCCGATCATGCGTTCGCCCCTCGTTCCAGTTTCCCGCCCAATCCTCATGCGCTGCCAGCCATGGACTTGCTGACTGCTTTTTCCGATTCCGACAGCAAGACGGTGGATTTCGTCTACGTCGACGACAGCCTGCTGGTCGTCGACAAGCCCAGCGGTCTGCTTGCCGTGCCCGGACGCGGTCCCGGCAAGCAGGATTGCCTCAGTGCCCGGGTGCAGGCGCATTACCCCGATGCCCTGGTCGTGCACCGGCTCGACATGGATACCTCGGGACTGATGGTGATGGCACGCGGAGCCGTGGTGCAGCGCATCCTCAGCGGGGCATTTGCAGCACGCGCGGTGACCAAGCGCTATGTTGCCGTGGTTGCCGGTCGGTTGGAAGCGCCGGCGCAGGCATGGGGAGAAATCGACCTGCCGCTGATTTGCGATTGGCCGAACCGCCCGCGGCAGATCGTCGACCTCAAGCTCGGCAAACCGAGCCTGACCCGCTGGCGAGTGCTTGGGCATGACGCCGCAGGACGGGCGACCCGCGTCGAACTGGAGCCGGTCACCGGTCGCTCGCATCAGTTGCGCGTGCATATGTGCGAACTCGGCCACCCGATCCTCGGCGACCCACTGTATGCGCCGCCCGGCTTGCGGGCGCTGGAGCCACGCCTGCAACTGCACGCAGCCAGCCTGCAGTTGCTGCATCCGGCGGATGGCCGTGGACTGGCGTTCGACAGCGCGCCGCCTTTC
>JBAPWR010000087.1:0-8202 GCA_049283775.1 Thiobacillus sp. | reverse complement strand
GAGCAGATTCTGCCGGTAGCGGCCAGGCCGCGGCTCAGGGCGCCGAAACCACTGCGCTGACAGGTGCCGATGTCTCGGGCGCCGGGCTTGAAGGCAAACAACTGGACGGCGGCAGCACCAGCTTCATCGGCGACCCGCGCAAGGATCCCGCCAGCCCGCTGTCGACTCGCAGCATTTTCTTCGATTTCGACAGTTTCATCGTGAAGGACGAATATCGCCCCGTCCTTGAAGCGCATGCCGGATATCTGCTCACGCACCGCGATGCGCGAGTCATCCTTCAGGGCAATACCGATGAGCGCGGCAGCCGTGAATACAACCTGGCACTGGGGCAGAAGCGTGCCGAGGCAGTGCGGCGTGCGCTCGGTGTGCTGGGTGTTGGAGAAGATCAAATGGAAGCAGTCAGCTTCGGCGAAGAAAAAGAGCGCAACGAGGGCGAAACAGAAGAGGCGTATGCCGAAAACCGTCGTACCGATTTGGTTTACACGGACGAATAAGCCTTATACATGCAGCGACTCTGGCTGATTATTTTGCTGCTGGGCCTGGTCCAGCCCGCGTCGGCTAATACCGAGGAGCTCACCCGCCAGTTGCGCGAATTGCAACAGGCAACACGTGTTCTGGATAGCCGGATCCAGAAGCTGGAGTCGAGCCTGCTGCAGAATCAGCAGATGCTCGGCCTGCTCAAGGAAGTCGAGGCGCTCAAGGCCGAGGTAGCGAAGCTGCGCGGCCAGGCCGAGGTCCAGCTGCATCAGATGGATACGCTGGGCAAGCGCCAGAATGACCTGTATGTCGACCTCGACCAGCGTCTCGCCGAGCTCAACAAGTCACTGAATGCGCCTGCCGCTGTACCGGCGGTCGTCGTCGCCAACCCGACGTCCGCTGAAGTGGCAAGTACAGCTCCGGTTTCTGCCGGCAAAGCGGGCAAGGAAGAAGCGGCACAAACCGCCGCGGCGCAAACATCGGAACCATCATCTGCAGCAGATGCCGTCGCCAGTGTGCCGCAGGCCAAGGCCCAGCCTGTCGCAGCAGCGCCGCAACTCGATCCGCTGCTGGAATCACGTACCTACGAGGCCGCGCTGAATAATTTTCGTGCCGGCAATTACGCTGGCGCGATAGCCAGCTTCAAGGGTTTTCTCAAGGCCTATCCGGATAGCGCGCTGGCGTCCAATGCCCAGTACTGGATCGGCTATTCCTACTATGTGCTGAAGGATTACAAAACGGCACTGGCCCAGCAGCAAAAGCTGCTGCTGGCGTATCCGGACAGTGCCAAAGTCCCCGATGCCCTGTTCAACGTTGCAGCCAACCAGATCAACCTGGATGATTTGTCTTCGGCACGCAAGACCCTGTCCGAACTGGTCGAAAAATATCCCGGCACCCATGCCGCCACTCTGGCCGCGCGGCGGCTGGCCGTGCTGAACTAAAGCCACCGCGCATGGCTGAAGCAGCAGTCAATCTCCGTGTTTCGGAGGTGTTCCTGTCGATTCAGGGGGAAACAAGCCGGACCGGACTTCCCACCGTTTTCATTCGCCTGACCGGCTGCCCCCTGCGCTGTCGCTGGTGCGATACGACGTATAGTTTTCAGGGCGGGGAGACGATCGCGCTCGAGGAACTGCTGCGGCAGGTCGCCGCATTCGGTGTCGGTACGGTGTGCGTGACAGGTGGCGAGCCATTGGCTCAGAAGGCTTGTCCAGCGCTTCTCGCGGCCCTGTGTGATGAAGGTTACAACGTGTCGCTGGAAACTAGTGGCGCCTACGACATTGCAGCGGTGGATCCCAGGGTGTCGCGCATCGTCGATATCAAGCCTCCAGGATCGGGTGAGAGTGAACGAAATCTCTGGGACAACATCCCCCTGCTGAACGCGCGCGATGAGGTGAAATTTGTGCTCGCCAGCCGCGCCGATTACGACTGGGCCCGTGTCGCCGTTCGCCAGCACGAATTGACCGCACGTTGCCCGGTGCTGTTTTCGCCGGTTCAGGGGGAACTGGATCCGCAGCAGCTTGCGGAGTGGATACTGGTGGATCGCCTTCCAGTTCGCATGCAGGTGCAGTTGCACAAGATCCTTTGGGGGAATGCTCGGGGAAAATGAATCCACCCGCCGTCATCCTGCTTTCAGGTGGACTCGATTCGGCCACCGTGCTGGCCATTGCGCGTCAGCACGGTTACGCATGCCATGCCTTGAGCATCGACTACGGTCAACGGCATGACGCCGAACTCGAGGCGGCCAAGCGAGTCGCGCACGGTCTCGGTGCGATCGAGCATCGCATTATTCAGCTGGGACTCGGGCAGTTTGGCGGATCGGCACTGACCGATGCGGCGATTGCCGTTCCCGAGCATCCGACCAAGGGCATTCCCGTGACCTATGTGCCAGCCCGCAATACCGTGATGCTGTCGCTCGCACTGGCGTGGGCAGAGGTATTGAACGCGCGGGATATCTTCATCGGTGTGAACGCGGTTGACTACTCAGGGTATCCGGACTGTCGTCCCGAGTTCATTTCGGCCTTCGAGCACCTCGCCAATCTGGCGACCAAGGCGGGAGTCGAAGGCAAACGCCTGCGGGTGCATGCTCCGCTGCAGCACCTGTCAAAATCGGAAATCATCCGGCTGGGGCAGGATCTGGGTGTGGATTATTCTCAGACCGTCAGCTGCTATCAGGCTGATGCCATGGGGCGTGCGTGCGGTCGCTGCGACGCCTGCCGCCTGCGCCGCGCTGGATTTGAACAGGCCGGCGTGAGCGACCCGACTAAATATATGTAAATCCTAATATAGTTATGGTGCTTGCTTCTCCCCCTGTGCTCGGGGAATAATCCATCCGCAATATAAATCTGTATTAAGCAAACCAAACGGAGAAGACAGGTAATGGATGGACTTGATTTGATCAGCCAGGTGCTGATGGCACTGGGATGGGATGCCGAGGATGCGATGGTTAAGACCCGTACCGTGGCCTGGCTGGGATTCATCCTTGCGTTCATCTTCGGTTACGTCGGCAACAAGACCCACTTTTGTACCATGGGTGCGGTTTCCGACATCGTCAATATGAATCACTGGGATCGCATGCGTGCCTGGATGCTGGCTATCGCGATCGCGATCATCGGCACCTCTCTGCTGGTCTACGGCGGCCAGATCGATGTGTCCAAAACCATCTATACCGGCTCGAATTTCTACTGGCTTGCTGCCCTGGTCGGCGGACTCACCTTCGGTGTAGGAATGACCCTGGCAGGAGGCTGCGGCCAGCGAACCCTGGTGCGGCTGGGCGGAGGCAACCTGAAATCGATCGTGGTGTTCATTTTCATGGGCTACGCTGCATTGGTAACGCTTTCCGGTATCTTCGGCGCGTTTCGCGTGAGCGTGTTGCAGGCCCCTCCGGTCACGGTCTTCCTCGATGGCATGCAAACCCTGCCGTCGTTGTTGGGCATGCCCATGCAGACTGGCACGCTCATGGTCGGGCTGATTGTCGGCGTCGCTCTCCTGCTGTTCGTGTTTCTCAACAAGGAATTTCGTCAGAACCACGACAACATTCTCGCGGGGATCGTGATTGGCCTGATCGTTGTTGCCGGCTGGTATGTCACCGGACGGTTCGGTTTCGGTGAGGACCCGGACACGCTGGAACTGGTTTACCTCGGTACCAATTCGCATCTGGCCGAATCGATGACCTTCGTCGCACCGCTCGGCTACACGATGAATCTTTTTGCGTACTGGACCGATACGGCGACCATCGTCACCTTCGGTGTGGCGAGCGTGTTCGGGGTCATCGTCGGATCATTCGTCTATGGCGTGACGCATCGGACCTTTCGTTGGGAGTCCTTCAACTCTCCCCAGGACATGTTTCGCCATATCGTCGGAGCCATCCTGATGGGTTTTGGCGGCGTCACTGCCCTCGGGTGCACCATCGGTCAGGGCATTACCGGCATATCCACGCTCGCGGTGTCGTCATTCGTGGTACTCGCTGCGATTATCGCCGGTGCGGCTATAACCATGAAAATCCAGTACATCCTGATGATGCGGGAAGGCTAAAAACCACAGCGCAAGCATTAATCGAAGACATGGTCCAAAAGAACCTTGACCATCTTCAATTCGATTGTTACGGTGACAAAGTGGCCCTAAGGCCTGAAGGATAGACATTGAAAAAGTGGTTCAGCGTTATCTGTTTTGCCGTAGCGGCAGCCCTTGCGTCTCAGGCTCATGCCTCGAAGGCGATGAATTTCAATTTCACCGACACCAAGGGCAAGACTCACCAGCTTTCCGACTATGCAGGAAAGTGGGTTCTGGTGAATTTTTGGGCGCCATGGTGTCCGCGCTGCAAAATGGAATTCCCTGATCTGAATGACATGGACGCCCGAAATGACTTTGTCGTCATCGGGGTCGTCATGGACTATGGCATCGATCAAAACTCCGCACATAGCACCATTCAACGCTACAACCTCCGTTTCCCCAACGTGCTTGGCGGCAACCGTCGTGAGCCGGGCAACCCGGCGATGCAGGTCGGGCCCGTTGACTATTACCCGACGTCTTATCTTTACGCGCCCAATGGCGAGATCGTGATGTTTGTGCCTGGCGTGATCAGCAAGCAGAAGTTGACGGCATTCATGAGCCAATACGAGCAAAACAATCCTACGGCGATTGCCAATAAGGGCGGTTCTGCGCCTGCGGTTGCGACAACTCCATCCAAGTCTGGAATCAAGAAAGCGACGCATTCGGGTTCGTCAAAAAGTACGTCCCAGGACAAAAAAAAAATAACCCAGTACTGAAATAGCGGCTTGATGTTTGGAAGAAATAATTGAAAGGGCGGTTTCTACCGCCCTTCTTTTTTTGACTGGAGCCATGGAGATCGATCTGCGTGGCAGCCTAGACGATCCGGCATCGGCAGGAATCCAAAGCTTCATCTCATATGAACGTGTCTTCATGGCATTTAAGGTGCTGTGGGAGTTTGACGGGATGGCGCCTTCGAGTATAATTTCGCGCTTCTCCAGGGGTCGGTAGCTCAGCTGGTAGAGCAGCGGACTTTTAATCCGTTGGTCGCGAGTTCGAATCTCGCCCGACCCACCAGAATCCAAACGGCCCGCAGCAATGCGGGCCGTTTTCATTCTTGTCCTGCCTCAGGCTTCCGCCAGATAGCGGGCGATGTTTTCATAATCGGCGAGCGCAAGGTTTTCAGCGCGCAGGCCCGGATCGATTCCCAGATGCTCGAATGCTTCCTTCGTGACAAGACCTGCGAGGGTATTGCGCAGGGTCTTGCGGCGCTGCGAAAAAGCCGTTGCGACAACGCGAGCGAACAGGGCTTCGTCAAGCTGGGGGATGTCCAGTTCGGATTTGGGTATCAGGCGCACGACTGCAGACTCAACCTTCGGCGGGGGATTGAACGAGGTGGCCGGGACATCGAGCAGCCATTCGAGATGGCAGCGCCGCTGCAGCATGATCGAGAGTCGACCGTAGTCGGCTGTCGACGGTGCAGCCACCATCCGTGCGACCACTTCCCTTTGCAGCATGAAATGCATGTCACGGATATTGGCAGCGAAGTCGAGCAGATGAAACAGCAGGGGACTGGAGATGTTGTAGGGCAGATTGCCGACAATGCGCAGATCAGTCCCCAGTTGGGAGAAATCGAATTTCAGTGCGTCTCCGGCGTGAACCGTAAGCCGCTCCGATGGCCAGGACTGTTGCAGTCGGGAGACCAGATCACGGTCAAGTTCGACGACATGCAGATGAGGCAGTCGCTCCAGCAGAGGGCGGGTCAATGCCCCGAGTCCCGGGCCAATCTCGACGACGGTGTCGCCAGCTTGCGGATGAATGGCATTGACGATGGCGTTGATCACAGCCTGGTCGACCAGGAAATTCTGGCCGAAGCGCTTGCGCGGGATGTGGTTAATCGGTTTGGGCATCACGTTTGCTCCTTTATGCCCGCAAGGGTGCTCCCCCATTTGGGGGGAGGGTTGGGGAGAGGGTAAGCGAAGCGCTCGGTTTGGGCATCACGTTTGCTCCTTCATGCCCGCAAGGGGGCTCCCCTGTTTGGGTGCAGGGTTGTCCCGATTCGGGGACCTGGAGAGGTGCTAGACGGCGTGCCTGGCTTCAGTGTCACGCAGGCTTCCTAAGGATCGCGGGAACCAAGCCCCTGGGAAGCCATTTCCGCAGCGGCTTCAATGGCGGCCAGCAGGCTGCCGACCTCCGCCTTGCCGGTTCCGGCAAGATCGAGTGCCGTGCCGTGATCGACCGATGTCCGGATCAGCGGCAAGCCCAGCGTGATGTTGACTCCTTCGCCGAAGCTGGCGTACTTGAGCACAGGCAGGCCCTGGTCGTGATACATCGTCAGCACGGCGTCGCAAGCTTCGTGTCGGACCCGCGAGAACAGGGTGTCGGCTGGCAGAGGTCCGACCAGGTTCATCCCTCGGGCGCGTAGCTGCTGCAGTGCCGGTTCGATGATTTCGATCTCTTCGCGCCCCAGATGCCCGGATTCGCCGGCGTGGGGATTGAGCCCGGCAACCAGGATGCGCGGCTGGGCGATGCCGAACCGGGTGCGCAGTCCATCATGCAGGATGGCAATGACTTCCTGCAGCGGTTCGCGTGTGATCGCGCCGGGCACCGCGCTGAGCGGCAAATGCGTGGTGGCCAGGGCGACGCGCAGTCCACCGCCGACGAGCATCATGACGACCTTGCGGGTGGCTGTCTTTTCTGCCAGATATTCGGTGTGACCGGTAAACGCAATGCCGGCGTCATTGATGATGCCCTTGTGGACCGGGGCCGTGACCATGGCATCGAAGCGTCCGTCGAGGCAGCCCGTGATGGCGGCGTCGAGCAGGGACAGCACGTAGGCACTGTTGGCGCGATTCAACCGGCCGGGCATTGATGGGGCGACAACGGGAATATGCTGGACGCACAGCGATCCAGGCCCGCAAGCCTCCACCTCGGGCGGCTGGATGTCGATCGACACGCCAAGCAGGGACGCGCGTTCGCGCAGCAGCTCGGCATCGCCCAATACCACCACCTTTGCAGGCAGCTTGTGCTGGGAAAGCGCAATGCACAGGTCGGGACCGATGCCTGCGGGTTCTCCCGAGGTCAGGGCGAGAGTGGGGAGTCTCAATCGAGCGGCCGCAATTCGACGTAGGCCGAATCACGAATCTGTCTTACCCAGTCCTGGAAGGCCTCTTCGGCCTTGCGTTCCCTGATCGCCTGGCGGGCAAGGTACTTCTGGCGTTCCTGCGTCACGTCCTGGGAACGGCGCTCCAGCACCTGGATCAGGTGCAGGCCGAAAGGCGAGCGGACCGGCTGGCTGATTTCGCCTGGCTGCAATTCATTCATGGCCTTCTCGAAATCCGGGACGGTGTCGCCTGGGTTGATCCAGCCGAGATCTCCGCCTTTGGCGGCGCTGGCGTCCTCCGAGTGCAAACGCGCCAGATTCTCGAACGGCGTGCCGTTGACGATGCGTTCCCTGAGTTGCAGCAAGCGGCTGCGAGCCTCGGATTCCGAGGTCAGCTCATTGGTCTTGATCAGGATGTGGCGGGTGTGGGTCTGGGTGACGCTGAGGGCGACATCCAGGCCGCGCTTGTCGAGCAGCTTGAGGATATGGAAGCCGTTGCTGCTCTTCAGCAGGGGCGCGATGGCGCCGGCTTGCAGCGGCCTGAGCGTGTCGACGAAGAGCGACGGGATCTGGCCGCTGGGGCGCCAACCGGAACGTCCGCCCTGCAGGGCATTGGGCGCATCCGAAAAACTCGCCGACAACTGGGCAAAGTCCGCGCCTTTCGCCAATTCGTCCAGAATCATCTGGGCCCTTGCCCGACGATCCTGGATCTGTTCAGGCGAGGCGTTTTCCGGAACGGTGATGAGGATGTGGGCGAAATCGTACTCCGTGTCGGTGCCGCTCTGCGCCTGGGTCAGCAGATAGCCCTCGATCTCGGCGTCGCTGACCGTCACCCGGTTGTCGACATCGCGCTCGCGCGCGCGGCCGATCAGGATCTCGTTGCTGATGTTCTCGCGCATCCGCTCCATGCTTTGGCCCTCGCGCTGCAAAGCCGCCTTCAGGCCTTCCATGTCGAGCTTGTTCTGCGCCGCGATTCGCTGCAGGGTGCGCTCGATCTGGACCGGGTCGACCCGTACCCCGGTATTGCGGGCGTGCTGTTGCAGGGCGTATTCGGTGACCATGCGATCGAGAACCTGTTTCTCCAGCACTGCGCGTTCCGGCAGCGGGACATTCTGGCGCGTCAGGTTCTGCACCAC
>JBAPWR010000086.1:0-8867 GCA_049283775.1 Thiobacillus sp. | reverse complement strand
AACCAGCAGCACGATCACCGGGATTTCGTTGAACCAGCGGAACCACACGTGCGATTTGTCGTTCTGTCTGGCTTCGAACTTGCGCAGCAGACTCTTGCAGACATGGTGGTAACCGACCAGACCGATGACGAGGATCAGCTTGGCCCACATCCAGTTCATGCTCAGCGGAAAATAAGCCAACCACAGCCAGATGCCGGTGATCAGAGACAGCCACATGATGGGCGATACGAAGCGATACAATTTGCCCGCCATCAGCAGCAGGCGGTCGTAGGCGGCATCGTTCTTCTCCATCGCCAGATTGACGAAGATGCGCGGCAGGTAGAACAGGCCAGCGAACCAGCTGACGACCATCACGATATGAAACGATTTCAGCCACAGCATGGATAAGAAAGCCCTCTTGAAGAAATGGACGCCGAGTCCACTAACCCTGATTTTACTGGGTTTGATCGCCTGGCTGTGGTTTCGCCCGCCTGCCAAGGTCAGCGACGAAGTCATCGTCACAGCGCCATGGTCGGTGACGCTGCCGGACGGGCGGGAACTGACCAGCGATTCCCTCAGGGGCAAGGTGGTGCTGGTGAATTTCTGGGCGACCTGGTGCCCCTATTGCCGCAAGGAAAAGCCGGTGATCGAGTCCTTCTGGCAGGACTATAAGGGAAAGGGCTTCGAGGTCATCTCGATCAGCGTCGACGACACGCCGGAGAAAATCGCCGCATGGATGCAGGACAAGGGCTATGCCTCGATGGCCGCGCCGAGCAACGCCAGCGTGCGCATGGCCTTCGGCGACGTCAGCAGCGTGCCGACCTCGTTCATCGTCGACGCCGACGGCAACATCCGCCACCGCATCGGCGGCCAGGTGCATTACCCGCGCCTGAAGAAACTGGTCGAACCGCTGCTCGCCGCGCCTGCTGCGGCCAAATGATCTGCTTGCCGCGGCCTAGACGCCCGCCGCCTGCTGGTCGGCGTGGTAGCTCGAACGCACCATCGGGCCGCAGGCTGCGTGTCTGAAGCCCATTTCCAGCGCCTGCTGCTCGAACCAGGCGAAGCGCTCGGGAGTGACGAAACGCAACACCGGCAGGTGATGCTGCGAGGGCTGCAGGTACTGGCCGAGGGTGAGCATGTCGACGCCGTGCGCGCGCAGGTCGCGCATCACCTGGAGTATCTCGTCGTCCTCTTCGCCCAGGCCCAGCATCAGGCCGGACTTGGTCGGAATGTCGGGGTGACGCGCCTTGAAGTCCTGCAGCAGCTTCAGCGAATGCGCGTAGTCGGCGCCCGGGCGTGCCGCCTTGTACAGGCGCGGCACGGTCTCGAGGTTGTGGTTCATCACGTCGGGGGGGGCGGTGTCGAGCCGGTCGAGCGCCTTCTCGAGCCGGCCGCGAAAATCCGGGGCGAGGATCTCGATGCGGGTGGCCGGCGATTTCTCGCGCACCGCCGCGATGCACTCGGCGAAATGCCCGGCCCCGCCGTCGCGCAGGTCGTCGCGGTCGACGCTGGTAATGACCACGTATTTCAGCGCCATCAGCGCGATGGTCTCGGCCAGGTGGCGCGGCTCGTCGACGTCCGGCGGCAGCGGCGTGCCGTGGCCGACGTCGCAGAACGGACAACGCCGCGTGCAGAGGTCGCCGAGGATCATGAAGGTGGCAGTGCCATGGCCGAAGCACTCGCCCAGGTTGGGACACGAGGCCTCCTCGCACACCGTATGCAGCTTGGCCTCGCGCAGGATGCCCTTCAGCCGGCCGACGTTCGGCACGTTCGGCGACTTGGCACGGATCCACGACGGCAGGCGCATGCGGGGCTGTTGCACGATCTTGATCGGAATGCGCGCGGTCTTGGCCGCGCCTTTGTGCTGGACGGGGTCTGCCATAATCTGCTCTGAACGAATCGAAAACGGATTTTAGCCTATGCGCCCAAGCACCCTGACCCTGCTCGCAGCATGGCCGCTCGTCGCCTTGGCGACGGAAACCAGTATCGACCCCGAGACCGGGCTGGCCACCTGGCAGACCGAAGCCCACGGCATACGGGTGCGGCTGACGCAGATCACTCCCGACCAGGCGCGCGCCTTCTACCAGGCACGCGGTTTTTCAAGCGAAGCGGCGGAACGTTACGCATCCGAATGCGTCTTCATGACCGTAGTGCGCAACATCGGCGACAGCCCGATCGAGCATCGACTGGCCGACTGGCGCTATCTGTCGGCCGGGCAGCCGCCGCGGTCCATACGCAGCAAGGACGAATGGGAATCCATCTGGAGCGGGTTGGGGGTTGACGAAGTGGCGCGCATCGCTTTCGCCTGGGCACAGTTCCCGACCGAACAGCGTTTCGCCCCGGGCGACTGGAACCAGGGCATGACGACCTACAACGTGCCGCGCGGCGGCCACTTCGACCTGCATTTCGTCTGGCGCGCCGGAGACAGAACCCTTTCAGGAAAACTCGAACAAGTGAGATGTGCCGATGAGAATCCGTAACCGCATATTAACCGTCGCCCTGACAGCCTGTTGCCTGCTCGGCTTGTCAGCCACAGCGCAGGCCGCCGATCTTCCGCCCCTGTCGCACAGCCTGACCGCGCTCGAACCGAGCCCCGCCCCGGAGTTGCGATTCAAGGATCTGGAAGGACGCATGCATGACCTGGCCGAACTCCGGGGCAAGGTCGTACTGATCAATTTCTGGGCGACCTGGTGTCCGCCGTGCCGCCGTGAAATGCCGTCGATGGAACGCCTGGCGCAGACACTGAAGGGCGAGCCCTTTGTCGCACTCGCGGTCGACGTCGGCGAGGACGCCGACACCATCGAGGCCTTCACCAGCCAGCTCGGCACGATCCCGACCTTCCCCATCCTGCTCGACACCCGCGGCCGCAGCATGAAGGCCTGGAAGGTATCAGGGCTACCGACCACCTTCCTCGTCGACAAGCGCGGACAGGTCGTCGCCAGTGCGATCGGCGGGCGCGAGTTCGATCACCCGGAGATCGTCAAAACGATCAGGGAACTATTGGAAAAATGACGCTGACTTAACCGCAAGGGGCGCGAAGGAAACCCGCTCTTCCTCGGCAGCCCATTGCATGTAGGCACGATGCCGATATCGAGTGGCGTCCCTGTCAGACCTCGACCCAGACCTGGCCGGCCTCGACCTTGACCGGATAGCTGCGGATCGGCTCGTCGGCCGGTTCACAGGTGGGCTCGCCACTGGCAAGATCGAAATAGCTGCCATGCAGCGAACACTTGATCTTGCCGTCCTTGATGCAGCCGAGATACAGGGAGTAATCCTCGTGGCTGCACATTTCGTCCACCACATAGTGGGTGCCGTTCGAGTTGCACAGCAGCAGGCGCTTCCCGCCCACCTCGACCCGCTTCATCTGTGACGGCTTGAGTTCGTCGGCGGCGGCGATGGCGACAAATTCACTCATTCACTTCACCCTCGCGACAGCCTTGCCGGAATCCAGCACGGCGCGGATCTGCGCGGCGGCGTCGGCGACGCTGGCTGCCTTGCCGACATGATGCAGGATGATCGAACCAGCCAGCACCAGCGAATCGTAGGTTGGACCCTTGTCGCCTTTCAGCGCGAGGATGCCGGCTTCGGCGGCGGCGTGCGCCGTGGCCTTGACGTCGATGGCGGCGACGATCTCGTCCTCACCGCCTTCAGTGGCGACGGCGCCAGGCAGCGGCACCGCACGCACTGGCTGTTCGATCCCCAGCACGGTCGGGTCGACGGTTGCCTCGATCTCCGCGCCCTTGTCATGGTAGTGGAAGTATTTGCCAGTCTGGCGCAGCGAAGGGATCACCCCGCCCTCGACGCCGCGCACGATGCAGGCGGTGTCGAAACCGGCCTCGCGGGCGAGATCGGCGTAGACCGGTGGATAGGGCTTGTGCACGTAGCCGGTGACGAAATGGGTTTTGTTCCTGCCCATGATCGGCTTCGACAATACTTCAACGGTGGTCAGTACCTGGCGCTTGATGATCTGCGAGCGCAGCGGAATCAGATTGTGCATGCCCGGGTTGGAGTGCGCCTGGTCGACGTAGGTCCAGCCGATTGCCGGATCGGCGAGACGCGCCGCTGCCTGCGCAGGCGACAGATCCACCGGCACCCCGGCGGCGTCCAGCACGTGACGGGCGGTGACGCCGAACTTGGGGCCGACCTTGTCGAGGCCGTGGCTCACCACGTGCACGCCGAATTCCGCCAGCAACGGTCCGAGGAACGGGGCGGCCGGCAGGCAACGGGTATAGCCGTCGTAGGGATCGCCAATATCGACCACCTCGTCCACCTCGGCAGTGACGCGCTGGGTGGTTTCCAGCACCGCGTCGAGCACGCCGCGGTTCTCGTCCATCGTCTCGCGCTTCATGCGCAGCGCAATGAAGTAGATGCCGACCTGCACCGGGTCGATGACGTTGTCGATGATGGCCTTGGTGCCGAGGTGTGCCTCACTGCGGCTGATGTCCTTGGACAGGTCGGGACCGGTGGCGATGCGCTGGATGATGGAGCGCATCAGCAGCTTGGGATCGGACGGCAGGTTGTCGGTGTTCATGGTGGTCGGGCTCCGCAAAAGTGGGGCAAGGATACTAATACCCTAGTATTTCAGTCAAGTATCAATTCTCGTCAACAGGATCTGACTCAAGGCGCTTTCGGCCTCCTGCAGCGGCATGGCGATGCCCAGATCCCGGCACTGCGTGACGCGCATGCCGGCATAGCCGCAGGGATTGATGGCGGCGAACGGCGCCAGGTCCATGTCCAGATTCAGCGCCAGGCCATGATAGGTGCAGCCCTGCTTGACGCGCAGTCCGAGCGCCGCGATCTTCGCCCCCTCGACGTACACGCCCGGCGCACCGGGCAGGCGCCCAGCGGCAACCTCGTGCGCGGCTAGGAAATCGATCACCGCCTGTTCCATCCGCGTCACCAGTTCGCGGATGCCATAGCCGCGGCGGCGCAGATCGACAAGCACATAGACAACCAGCTGACCGGGACCGTGATACGTGATCTGGCCGCCGCGGTCGATGGCAACGACGGGAATGTCGGTCGGCGCGATCAGGTGTTCCGCCTTGCCTGCCTGCCCGAGGGTGTAGACCGGCGGATGCTGCAGCAGCCACAACTCGTCCGGGGTGGCTGCGTCGCGCGACGCGGTGAAATCCTGCATCGCGCGCCAGGTCGGCTCGTACTCGACCCGCCCCAGCCTGCGAACGATCGCCCCTTCACCCTTCACCCTTAGAGCACCATCTTCACCCAGGGGTGGGCGGTCACTTCGCGGTACAGCGCATCGAGCTGGGCCTTCGAGGTGGCGCGCACGGTGCAGGTCACGCTCAGGTAGTTGCCGCTGCGGGAAACGCGCATCTCGACCGTTTCCGGCTGGAAATCGGGCGCGTGGCGCAGCACGATGTCGACCATGGTCTGGGCGAAGTCGTCGCGCCGCTCGCCCATGATCTTGATGGGAAAATCGGTGGGGAAACTCAGCAGGGTTTCCGCTTCGCTCATCGGCGATTCACCCGCGCATGACCTGCTGCTTGAAAGCCTGGTAGAGCGCGTCCATGCGTTGCGCCAGCGGGCCCGGCACCCCCGATCCCACAGGCTGGCCATCGAGCTGGACGATCGCCATGATTTCCTTGGTGGACGAGGTCATCCACAGTTCGTCGGCGGTGCGCACCTCGGCCTCGCTGATCTCGCGTACTTCGTGCGCGATGCCGTTGGCGGCGGCCAGTTCCAGCACCACGTCGTAGGTGATGCCGGTGAGCATCAGATGCGAAGGCGGCGGCGTCAGCAGCACGCCGTTCCTGACCACGAAGATGTTGCTCGCCGCACCCTCGGTGAGGAAGCCGTCGCGCAGCAGGATGGTCTCGGCACAGCCGACATCGACGGCCTGCTGACGTGCCAGCACATTCGCCAGCAGCGACACCGCCTTGATGTTGCAACGCAGCCAGCGCACATCGGGCGCGGTGATCGCGCAGACTCCGGCGGCCTTCTGCTCGGGGCTGGCGGTCACCAGCGGCTGCGCCATCATGAACACGCTCGGCACCGCACCCGACGGAAAAGCATGATCGCGCGGAGCCACGCCACGCGTCACCTGGATATACAGCGACTGGTCGGCGAACGCCTGCGATGCGATCAATTGCAGGACGCGCTCGCGCCAGGTCTCGACCGGGTAGGGATTGGCCAGGCGGATGGCATCGAGGCTCGCCTGCAGGCGGCGCAGATGCTCCTCGAGGCGGAAAGGATGGCGGTCGTAGACCGGCACCATCTCATAAACGCCGTCGCCGAAGACGAAGCCACGGTCGAGGACCGGAACCCGAGCCTGGTCGAGCGGAAGGAATTCACCGTTGAGATAGACGTTCATTGCGCAAACAATCGAGAAAAGAACAGCCTCATCGAATCCCAGCCCCTGCCGAATATGCCGGCAACCTTGACCTCGTGCAATGCGACCAGCGGGTACTCGCCGATCGGCTTGCCGTCCAGCGTCAGCCGCAGGGTACCGAGCCGCTGTCCGCGGCGCACCGGCGCGACCACCGGCTGCTGGGTGATGACCTCTCCCTTGACCCGCGAGGCCGTCCCGTTGGGGGTCAGCAAATGGAAGTCCTGGGCGAAGCCTAGGCTCACCGTGGAACGGGCGCCGCGATACAACTTGACATAGCGGAGCGGCTGCTGCGCCCGATACAGCAGGACGCTGTCGAACTTTTCGAAGCCGTAATTCAGCAGGTTCAGTGCATCCTGGGCACGCAGGGTATCGGTCTTCGCCCCCAGCACCACTGCGATGCGCCCCTGGCTGCCGCGCTCTGCGCTGGCAGCGAGGCAGTATCCGGCCTGCGCCGAACGGCCGGCCTTTAGGCCGCTCACCGTTTCGTCGCGCCACAGCAACCTGTTGCGGCTGTAGAAGGTGATGCCCTTGTGGTTCAGCTCCTTCTGCCTGAAATAAACCGCTCGCTCGGGAAAGTCGCGCAGCATCGCGCGCGCCAGCACTGCCATGTCGCGCGCCGTGGACTCGTGTCCCGGCTCGCTCAGCCCGGTCGCGTTGATGAAACGGGTTTGACTCATGCCGAGTCGCTTGGCTTCGCGATTCATCCGCTCGACGAAGGCGCTTTCGCTGCCGGAAGCGGCGATCACCAGGGTCAGCGTCGCATCCGACGCTGACTGGACCAGCATCGCCTGGATCAGGGTATCGACACTGAGCTGTTCGCCAGGCTGCAGAAAAACCGTGGCGCCGTCAGTCTGGACCGCGGCCTCCGGGACGGTCAGCAGTTCGCCGAGGCTGAGCTTGTTCTTGCCGATATCCGAAAACAGCAGGTAGGCCGTCATCAGCTTCGTCAGCGAGGCTGGCGCCAGCGGGACATCTGCCTGGTGCGCGGCCAGTTCGCGACCGCTGGCCTGGTCGATGAGCGTCCAGGCACGCGCAGTGATGCCTTCGGGCGCGGCATGCAGCGGGGAAACCAGCAGCAGTCCCGTGAGGACTGAAAACAACCATTTCAACACATTCGTCTTATTCATTTCGTGCGGCAATCCAACCGGTCAGTCACGCCTTACCACGACCGGTTTCAGTTCCATCTGTTCCTTCAGTCTCTGCAGATCCGGCTCGGCGGCGACCTCGCTGGCATAAGGTCCGAGCTGCACCCGATGCAGGTCACCGCTCGACACGACATGCAGCCGATGCGCTTCCACGCTCATGCGATCGCGCAACTGATCGCGCATCTGCCGGGCATTGTCGGCCTGGCTGAAGGCACCAACCTGCAGATAGACGGCTTGCGGGTCGACAGAGTCAGCGGCGACGGCATCCGGCTCGACGCTCTCGACCCGCACCCGGCCGCTGCCGCGCGTGGCGAATCCGAGCTTGTGCGCAGCAGTGTAGGACACATCGATGACACGCCCCTTGTGGAACGGGCCGCGATCATTGATGCGCACCACGACCGACTTGCCGCTGTCGAGCGAGGTCACCCGCGCATAGCTGGGGATCGGCAGGGTCGGGTGCGCCGCGGTCATGGCATACATGTCGTAGGGTTCGCCCGACGCCGTCTTCCTGCCGTGGAAACGGCGCCCATACCAGGATGCCAGACCCTCCTCGCGATGGGCACGGCGTTCGCTGTGCGGAACGTAGGTGCTGCCGAGGGCGACGTAGCTGCGGTTGGCGTAACGGTGCAACGGTTCGTGGCGCGGCACGGCATCGGGGATGGCATCGAGGTCGGCGGGGGCCCTGTCTCCCGGGCCGTCGTCGAGGTAATAGCCGCCCGGGCTGGATGCGTTGGAAGTCGAGGGCCGGACGCTGGCGCTGCCGCATCCCGACAGGCTCCAGATCAGGCCGGCCAGCAGCGGCCATATCAGTTTCTTGTTCATAGGCGAATTTTACCCGTCATGACCGGTTGATCTGGCGGTGGGTCGCCACGCTCATCAGGATGCCCATGCCCAGCAGCAGCGTGATCATCGCGGTCCCGCCGTAGCTCACCAGCGGCAGCGGTACGCCGACCACAGGCAGGATCCCGGAAACCATGCCGATATTGACGAAGACATAAGTGAAAAGATTGAGGCTGATGGTGCCTGCCATGACCCGCCCGAACAGGGTCGGGGCACGCAGCGCGATCACCAGCCCACGTGCGACGATGGCCAGATACAGGCCGATCAGCAGGATCGCGCCAAGATAGCCGAACTCCTCGCCGAACACCGCGAACACGAAGTCGGTCGTGCGTTCGGGGATGAAGTCGAGCTGGCTCTGGGTACCCTGCATCCAGCCCTTGCCGAACATCCCGCCGGAACCGATTGCGATGGTCGACTGGATGGTGTGGTAGCCGGCACCCAGCGGGTCGGCGCCGGGGTCGAGCAGGGTCAGGACGCGGCGCCGCTGATAGTCGTGCATCAGGCTCCAGACCAGCGGCAGGCTCGCCGATCCGAGCAGCAGACCACCGCCGATGACC
>JBAPWR010000085.1:0-3150 GCA_049283775.1 Thiobacillus sp. | reverse complement strand
CCCTGGCGGGCACGCTGGATTTTCACGCCAGCAAGGGCCAGTTTCTCAAGGTCGATCCGGGTGCGGCCAAGCTGCTCGGTGTGTTGAGCCTGCAATCCCTGCCGCGACGGCTGAGCTTCGATTTTCGCGATATATTCAGCGACGGATTCGCCTTCGATGAAATATCCGCTACGATGCGAATCGCCCAGGGCGTGGTCTACAGCGACAATTTCCAGATGCTCGGCCCGGCGGCCAAGGTCAACATGTCGGGGATGGCCAATCTCGACGCCGAATCGGTGCAGTTGCGTCTCAAGGTTTTTCCCAAGCTGTCGGAAGGCGTCGCGGTTGCAGGCGCGCTGATTGCCGGTCCGCTGGCCGGGGTCGGTGCCTATGCCGCGCAGAAAATCCTGCGCGACCCGATCGAGGAGGCATCCAGTCGCGAATACATCGTCAGCGGCCCGTGGGCGGAACCTGATGTCCAAAGATTGACCAAACCCAGAACCGAATTCAGGCAAGCCGAGTAAGAACAAGATGACCATTACCAAGAAAATCGCAAAAGCCACCGTGGCGCACTCCAAGGCTGCGCAGGTCAAGAAGCCGGCGGTGCAGCCGGGAACCGTCCGGGTGGCGGCCATCCAGATGGCTTCGGGCCCGAATGTATCGGCTAACCTGGCCGAAGCCGAGCAGCTCATCGAGCTGGCGGTGGACGCAGGCGCGAAGCTGATCGCGCTGCCGGAATTCTTCCCCATCATGGGCATGAAGGAAGCCGACACCGTCAAGGCGCGTGAACGAGAAGGCCAGGGGCCGATCCAGAATTTCCTCGCGCGCACCGCGAAGAAGCACCATGTCTGGCTGATCGGCGGCTCGGTGCCGCTCGAGGCGAGCGTCCCCGACAAGGTGCGCAACAGCTGCCTGGTCTACGACGAGCGCGGCAAGCAGGTGGCGCGCTACGACAAGATCCACCTGTTCGGCCTCGACCTCGGCAACGAGCGCTACGAGGAATCGAGCATGATCGAGCCGGGCGACAAGGTGGTGGTGGTCAACAGCCCGTTCGGCCGCATCGGCCTGTCGATCTGCTACGACCTGCGCTTTCCCGAGCTGTACCGGGCGATGCCGGACGTCGACATCATCGTCGTGCCGTCGGCCTTCACCGCCACCACCGGCAAGGCGCATTTCGAGACCCTGATTCGTGCCCGTGCGATCGAGAACCTGGCCTATGTCATCGCGCCGGCGCAGGGCGGCTATCATCGGTCGGGACGCGAAACCCACGGCGACAGCATGATCGTCGATCCGTGGGGCGTGGTGCTCGACCGCCTGCCGCGCGGCTCGGGCGTGGTCATCGCCAACATCAATCCGGCCTACCAGGCCAGCCTGCGCAAGAGCCTGCCGGCGCTCAAGCACCGCTTCATCAGCTGCCAGCGCATCGAGGTCGATGTGGTCGAGCGCCGCAAGTCAGCCAAGCGCGAGGCGCCCGCCAAATAGGTCAACAGGAAACCAGCCATGAATCCCACTGACGCATTCGTCCCGATCCAGAGCGCCGAGCAGCTTTTCCACTCGGCCGAATCGATTCTGCTGACGCCCAACGGACTCGACGCCGACCGGCTCGCCCCGGTCTTCAGCCGCTTGCTGACCCACGACGTCGACTACGCCGACCTGTATTTCCAGTATTCGCGCTCCGAGGGCTGGAGCCTGGAAGAAGGCCAGGTCAAATCGGGCAGCTTCAACATCGACCAGGGCGTCGGGGTGCGTGCGATCTCGGGTGAAAAGACCGCCTTCGCCTATTCCGACGACATCAGCCTCGATGCGCTGGGTGCGGCGGCAGATGCCACCCGCGCCATCGCCCGCGCCGGGCAGAACCGCCAGACCGCGATCGCCCGCCGCGGCAGCGGCCGCCAGCTGTACCAGGCGGTCGATCCGCTGGTGAGCCTCGACGATGCCGACAAGGTGCGGTTGCTGGAGCGGCTGGAGAAGAAGGCGCGCGCCATGGACCCGCGGGTGATCCAGGTGATGGCGAGCCTGGCGTCCGAATACGAAGTCATCTTCGTCGCGCGTTCCGACGGTCATCTGGCCGCCGACGTGCGTCCGCTGGTGCGCCTGTCGCTGCAGGTCATCGCCGAGCAGGGCGGCCGCCGCGAGCAGGGCACCGGCGGCGGCGGCGGACGCTTCGACTACCACTATTTCACTGACGACATCATCGAGAAGTACGCCCGCCAGGCCGTGCACCAGGCCACGGTCAACCTCGATGCCCGCCCGGCGCCGGCCGGTACCATGACCGTCGTGCTCGGCGCGGGCTGGCCCGGCATCCTGCTGCACGAAGCAATTGGCCACGGCCTCGAGGGTGACTTCAATCGCAAGGGCAGTTCGGCGTTCTCCGGGCGCATCGGCGAACGCGTCGCCGCCCCCGGCGTAACCGTCATCGACGACGGCACCATCCCGCTGCGCCGCGGTTCGCTCAACGTCGACGATGAAGGCAACCCCACCCAGCGCACCGTGCTGATCGAGGACGGCATCCTCACCGGCTACATGCAGGACATGATGAACGCCGGCCTGATGGGCATGCCGGTCACCGGCAACGCGCGGCGCGAATCCTATGCGCACCTGACCATGCCGCGCATGACCAACACCCTGATGCTCGGCGGCGACAAGCATCCGCATGAAATCATCGCCTCGGTGAAGAACGGCCTTTACGCCGTCAACTTCGGCGGCGGCCAGGTCGACATCACCAGCGGCAAGTTCGTCTTCTCCGCCGCCGAGGCCTACATGATCGAGGACGGCAAGATCACCTATCCGGTCAAAGGCGCCACCTTGATAGGCAACGGCCCCGACGCGCTGACCCGCGTCAGCATGATCGGCAACGACATGGAAATGGATTCGGGCGTGGGCACTTGCGGCAAGGAAGGACAGAGCGTGCCGGTCGGAGTGGGCCAGCCGACGCTGAGGATCGATGGGTTGACAGTGGGCGGAACAGCGTAGAGGGCTTCTGCGGGACTTTTGTGCGGTTGGCATTTGTAGGGTGGATGAGGCCGAAGGCCGCTATCCGCCACGATGATTATCGTGGAGTTGGTTGCAGGACTGCTGACGGTTGGCCGGGGGTAGCCCGGCGGCTACTTGCTCGGTTCCCTCGCTTGCCTCGCGCTGTCCCAATGGATGAACATGCCGAGGCATGTTCAT
>JBAPWR010000084.1:0-18485 GCA_049283775.1 Thiobacillus sp. | reverse complement strand
TCCTGTAGTAGATGGTACTGGCCCGCCGCCCGCTGCAGCTGGTTGACCGATTCCACCACCTGCCGCACCTCGCGCGTGATGGCGAGGCTGCTGCGGTTGAACTGACGCTGGCTGTCGACTACTCCCTGCAGCACGTGCACGGCGTTGATCAGGCCACTGGCGAGCGGCACGGTCAGCACGCTCATGGCGACGATGACCAGGATGGTGAACGAGCGGGGGTAATACCTGCCTGCGAGCATCCGCATTGGAATCAGCGGCAAACGACCAGTCCGCTCCGGCGCGCTGCAAGCAGGCGACGAGCGGTCTGCGTGCGGGCGCCGCGTTTAAAGCAGGTCGAGATAGGCGAGGATGCCCTTGGCTGCTTCACGGCCTTCCCATACCGCGGTCACGACCAGGTCGGAGCCGCGGACCATGTCGCCACCGGCAAAGATCTTCGGGTTGACGGTCTGGTAGGGATGTTGCTGCCCCTTGGCGATGACCCTCCCGCCTTGGTCGATGGCGATCCGGTGCTGCTCGAACCAGGGCTGCGGATTGGGGCGGAAGCCGAAGGCGACGATGACGCGGTCGGCAGCAACGATTTCCTCCGAGCCGGGGATCACTACCGGGGTGCGGCGGCCGCGCGCGTCCGGCGGGCCGAGTTCGGTGGTCACCAGCTTGACGCCTTCGACCTTGCCGTTGCCGACGATCTCGACCGGCTGGCGATTCCACAGGAATTGCACGCCTTCTTCCTTGGCGTTGGCGACTTCGCGCTTGGAGCCGGGCATGTTCTTCTCGTCGCGGCGGTAGGCGCAGGTCACCGAGGCGGCGCCCTGGCGAATGCTGGTGCGATTGCAGTCCATCGCGGTGTCGCCGCCGCCGAGCACCACCACCTTGAGGCCCTTCATGTCGTGATAGACCTCGTCGGGCTTGGCCAGATCGAGGCACTTGCGGACGTTGGAAATCAGGAAAGGCAGCGCTTCCAGCACGCCGGGCAGCTCCTCGCCCGGAAAGCCGCCCTTCATGTACGTATAGGTGCCCATACCCATGAACACGGCGTCGTATTCGTCGAGCAGGGTCTGCATCGACACGTCCTTGCCGATCTCGGTGCCGAGGCGGAATTCCACGCCCATCCCCTCGAGCACTTCGCGGCGGCGCGTCATCACCCATTTTTCCATCTTGAATTCGGGGATGCCGAAGGTCAGCAGGCCGCCGATCTCGTCGTAGCGGTCGAAAACCACCGGCTTCACGCCGGCCCGGGCCAGCACGTCGGCGCATCCCAGCCCTGCCGGTCCGGCACCGATCACCGCGACTTTCTTGCCGGTCGGCACGACGTTCGACATGTCGGGGCGCCAGCCGGCCTTGAAGGCTTCCTCGGAAATGTACTTTTCGATCTGGCCGATGGTCACCGCGCCGAACCCGCCACCCGCATCGAAGCCATCGCTATTCAGCGTACACGCACCCTCGCACAGCCGGTCCTGCGGGCAGACGCGGCCGCATACTTCGGGCAGCGAGTTGGTCTGGTGCGACAGTTCGGCGGCCTCGAACAGGCGGCCCTCGGTCACCAGCTTGAGCCAGTTGGGGATGTAGTTGTGCACCGGGCACTTCCACTCGCAGTACGGGTTGCCGCAGCCGAGGCAACGGGCGGCCTGCTCCTGCGCATGGCTGGCATCCATCAGCGCGTAGATTTCGCGGAACTCGTGCTTGCGCACCTGCGCTTCGGTCTTGTCGCCGTCGCGACGCGCTATCTTCAGAAACTGGAATACGTCACCCATCGTTATGCACCTACTGCAATACGTGTCTGGCCGGGAATGTCCTCGACCAGGTCTTCAATCGAAATCCGCTTCGGCTTGACCAGCCAGACCCTGGCGAGCGTGGCATCGAAGTCGGCCAGCAGAGTCTTGGCGCGCGCGCTGCCGGTCAGCGCCAGATGGCGTTCGACCTGCGCCTTGAGGAAGATGCGGTAGGGCTCGGTGTCATCGTCAAGGATGCGGGTCAGTTCGACCATTTCCTTGTTGTATTTGGCAATGAAGTCGCCCGACTCGTCGACGACGAAGGCCATGCCGCCGCTCATGCCGGCGCCGAAGTTGAGGCCGGTGTCGCCGAGCACCACGACGGTGCCGCCGGTCATGTACTCGCAGCCGTGGTCGCCGATGCCTTCTACCACCGCCAGCGCACCGGAGTTGCGCACGCCGAAACGCTCGCCCGCCATGCCCGCGGCGTAGAGTTCGCCGGCGGTTGCGCCGTACAGGCAGGTGTTGCCGATAATGATGTTGCGATAGGGTTCGTAGGTGGCCACGCGCGGCGGGTAGATCACCAGCCGGCCGCCGCCCATGCCCTTGCCGACGTAGTCGTTGGCGTCGCCTTCCAGGGTCAGGGTCAGCCCCTTGTGGTTCCACACGCCGAAGCTCTGGCCGGCCGAGCCGGTGAGGTCGATGCGGATGGTGTCGTCCGGCAGGCCCTGGCCGCCGTGCGCCTTGGCGATCTCGCCGGACAGGCGGGCACCGATGGAGCGGTTGACGTTGCGAACTTCATAACGCAGCTCGATCGGCGTGCCGGCCTTGATGGCGTCCAGCGCGTCGGCCACCATTCTTTCCGCCAACTCGCCCTTGTCGAAGGAGGGGTTGCGTTCCTGCAGCGAGAAGCGCGGCGCATCGGCAGGGATGTCGCCCTGGGAAAGCAGCACGTCGAGCTTGAGCCGGCCCTGGCGCGGCGTTTCGCCGGCCGACAGATCGAGCAGGTCGGTGCGGCCGATCAGGTCGGTGAGCTTCCTGACGCCGAGCGAGGCCATCAGTTCGCGTGTTTCCTCGGCGACGAACTTGAAGTAGTTCACCACCATGTCGGGCAGGCCGATGAAGTGGTCGCGCCGAAGCTTGTCGTTCTGGGTGGCGACGCCAGTGGCGCAGTTGTTGAGGTGGCAGATACGCAGGTACTTGCAGCCCAGCGCGACCATCGGGCCGGTGCCGAAGCCGAAGGACTCGGCGCCGAGAATGGCTGCCTTGACGACGTCGAGGCCGGTCTTCAGGCCGCCGTCGGTCTGCACCCGCACCCGGCCGCGCAGGCCGTTGGCGCGCAGCACCTGCTGCGCTTCGCTCAAACCGAGCTCCCACGGCGTGCCGGCGTATTTCACCGAAGTCAGCGGGCTCGCACCGGTGCCGCCGTCATAGCCGGAAATGGTGATCAGGTCGGCGTAGGCCTTGGCGACGCCGGCCGCAATGGTGCCGACGCCGGGTTCGGCGACCAGCTTGACCGACACCAGCGCAGCGGGGTTGACCTGCTTGAGGTCGAAAATCAGCTGCGCCAGGTCCTCGATCGAGTAGATGTCGTGGTGCGGCGGCGGCGAGATCAGGGGCGTGCCGGGCTTGCAGTGGCGCAGGCTGGCGATCATCGGCGACACCTTGTCGCCCGGCAGCTGGCCGCCTTCGCCGGGCTTGGCGCCCTGGGCGATCTTGATCTGCAGCACCTCGGCATTGACCAGATAGGTCGCGGTGACCCCGAAGCGGCCGGAAGCGATCTGCTTGATCTTGGAAGTCTTGATGGTGCCGTAGCGCTTCGGATCCTCGCCGCCTTCGCCCGAGTTGGAGCGCCCGCCGATGCGGTTCATGCCTTCGGCGAGGGCCTCGTGCGCTTCGGGCGACAAAGCGCCGAGCGACATGCCGGCCGAATCGAAACGCTTGAGGATGGACTCGAGCGGCTCGACTTCTTCCAGCGGAATCGATTCGATGCCCGGCTTGAGCTTCATCAGGTCGCGCACCATCGCCACCGGACGGTTGTTGACGATCTCCGAATACTGCTTGTATTCGGCGTAGTCGCCCGACTTCACCGCCTTCTGCAGTTGCTGTACCACGTCCGGGTTGTAGGCGTGGAATTCCTCGCCGAACATGAACTTCAGCAGGCCGCCGGCCGACAGCGGGCGCAACGGGTTGAAGGCCGCCTTGTGCAGGGCCTTCTGGTCGGATTCGAAGTCGTCGAAGTTGGCGCCCGAGATGCGCGACACCGTGCCCTTTAGGCACAGCTCGACCACGCTTTCGTGCAGGCCGACGCCCTCGAACAGCTGGGCACCGCGGTAGCTCGCCACCAGCGAAATGCCCATCTTCGACAGGACCTTGTACAGGCCCTTGTCCATGCCCTTGCGGAAGTTGCACAGGGCTTTTTCCAGGCCGGGCTTGATCTCGCCGGTTTTGACGAATTCACCGATGACCTGATAGGCCAGATAGGGATAGACCGCGGTCGCGCCGTAGCCGATCAGGCAGGCGTAGTGGTGCGGATCACGCACGGTGCCGGTTTCGACCACGATGTTGGCGTTGCAGCGCAGGCCCGCGGCGATCAGCGCGTGGTGCACCGCGCCGGTGGCGAACAGCGCGTGGATCGGCAGGCGGTCGCGGCCGATATTGCGGTCGGAGAGGACGAGGATGACCTTGCCGGCACGCACCGCGGCGACCGCGCGGGTGTTCAAGGCATGGATCGCCTGTTCCAGCGAGCTTTCGGCAGGATCGTAATGCAGGTCGAGGACGATCGAGTCGAAGGCCGGGTCCTCGAGGCCGAGGATTTTGTCGAAGGCTTCCTTCGACAGCAGCGGCGTGTGCACTTCGACGCGGTGGGCGTGCTCGGCGCTTTCGTCGAACAGGTTGCGCTCGGGTCCGAAGCTGGTGTTGAGCGACATCACGATCGCCTCGCGGATCGGGTCGATCGGCGGGTTGGTGACCTGGGCGAACTGCTGGCGCAGGTAGTCGAAGGGCGAGCGCACCTTCTGGCTCAGCACCGCCATCGGCGTGTCGTCGCCCATCGAGCCGATCGCTTCCTGGCCGTCTTCGGCCAGCACGCGGATGATCTGGTCGCGCTCCTCGAAGCTGACGTTGAACAGCTTCTGGTGGGTCAGCAGGCTCGCGGCATCCATCACCGGCAGGTCGGCATCCTGGCTGATCGACAGGTCCAGCTTGACCGCACGTTCCTGCAGCCATTGGCGATAGGGCTGGCGGACCTTGAGTTCGTTGTCGATGTCTTCCGACAGCAGCACCCGGCCGGTCTCGAGGTCGGCGGCGATCATCTGTCCGGGGCGGACGCGGCCCTTGCGCTCGACATTGGCCGGATCGATCTGCCAGACCCCGACTTCGGAGGCAATGGTGAGGATGCGGTCCTTGGTCAGCACCCAGCGCGCCGGCCTGAGGCCGTTGCGGTCGAGGGTGCAGACGGCGTAGCGGCCGTCGGTCAGGACGATGCCAGCCGGGCCGTCCCACGGCTCCATGTGCATCGAGTTGTATTCGTAGAAGGCGCGGATATCGGGATCCATCGCCTCGATGTTCTGCCAGGCCGGCGGGATCACCAGGCGCAGCGCACGGAACAGGCCGGCGCCGCCCATCACCAGGCCCTCGACCATGTTGTCGAGGCTCATCGAGTCGGAACCGCGCGTGCCGACGATGGGACGGACGTCGTCCATGTTCGGGATCAGCGGGGTCTTGAATTTCTGCTCGCGCGCGCGGCTCCAGTTGCGGTTGCCCTGCACCGTGTTGATCTCGCCGTTGTGCGCCAGGTAGCGGAACGGCTGGGCGAGGCGCCACTGCGGCCAGGTGTTGGTCGAGAAGCGCTGATGGAACACCACCAGGCTGGAAGCGAAGCGCGCGTCGTTGAGGTCGGGGTAGAACACCGGCAGGTTCTCCGGCATCACCAGGCCCTTGTAGCTGATGACGCGGCACGACAGGGTCGGCAGGTAGAACACTGGGTCGGTCGGCTCCAGCACTTTTTCCGCACGACGACGGGCGATGTAGAGCTTGCGCTCGAAGTCGTCCTCGCTCATTCCGGCGGCGGCGTTGACGAAGATCTGCTCGATATGCGGCAGCGATTCCAGCGCCGATTCGCCGCACACGCTGGAGTCGGTCGGCACCCGACGGAAGCCGGCGACGACCAGACCCTGTGCCTCGAGCTCGGCTTTCAGCGTCGAACGCGCATGCGCTTGCGGGGCATCTTCGCGCGACAGGAAAACCAGGCTGGCAGCGTACAGTTCGCCGAGCGCAAAGCCGGCCTCAGCCGCCACTGCGCGCAGGAACGCATCCGGCTTCTTGAACAGCAGGCCGCAGCCGTCGCCCGACAGGCCGTCCGCCGCGATCGCGCCGCGGTGGGTCATGCAGGCCAGCGAGCCGATCGCGTTCTGCACCAGGGTGTGACTGGGCTGGTTGTCGATCTGCGCGATCAGGCCGAAGCCGCAGCTATCCTGTTCGAAATCGGACGAATACAGCGTTCCGTCCAGCCAGCGTTGTCGTTCCATTTTTTCGGTGAGCCCAGATAACAGCGGCCTGTAGGCAGGTTGGTGAATCACTCCCCGGGGCCGCGACGCGGGTTTTCCGGGATGGAATGCGAGGCGCGTCGCGAAGCGAAGGGTCATTCCCTTCGCCAGCGGCACAACAACGCAGGCCGCCCGGAAAACCCCGTCCCGCAGGGTTTGCCCGGGAAAGGCTCGTCTGCGGCGTTGCGGGCCTTGGCATCGTAGAGTGACTACGACCTTCGGCCCGCGCCTTGCATCCAAGCCTTTCCCGGGCAAACGCGGCTCCCGAGGAGTGTTTCACCAGCCTGCCATGGGCAAGCCGCAAAATTTAAGCGAAAAGTGCGGCATTTTAATCCTTCATGCCCCACGCGGCAATGCGTGCCGCGGCCAACCCCTTGCGCCGACAAGGGTTTTGGGGAAGGTCGCCACCGAGGCTGGGAGCGCCGCCGCCCGGTAAAAATTCCTTGGCTATGCTTGAAAAGGAATTCGGGGAGACGAGCATGAAGCTTTTGAGTTGGAACATCCAGTGGGGACGTGGCCTCGACGGCCAGGTGGACTTGGCACGCATCGTCCGCACAATTCGTGAAATCGGCGACTTCGAAGTCATCTGCCTGCAGGAAGTCGCGGTCAACTTCCCCGGCTTGCCCGGCAGCTCAGGTGAAGACCAGGTCGCCGAACTGGCCGCCGGCCTGCCCGGCTACATGCCTATCTATGGGGCGGCGACCGATGTGCCGGACGGCCGAGGCGGGCGCAGCCAGTTCGGCAATGCCATCTTTTCCCGTCTGCCGGTCGGCCAGGTCTGGCGGCACCTGCTGCCGTGGCCGGCCGATTTGACTACCGCCAGCATGCAGCGGGTGCTGGTCGAAGCCGCAATCGACGCCGATATCGGCCCGCTGCGGGTGATGACCACCCACCTCGAGTACTACTCGCAGCGCCAGCGCCGCGCCCAGATCGACAACATTCGCCATCTGCACGCCGAAGCCTGCGCCCTGTCGGCGCGACAGCCCATCGCCGAAGAGGTCGGGGGTTCGTTCGAGGTGTTTCCGCGGCCAGTCGAGGCGCTGCTGTGCGGCGACATGAATTTTCCCGCGGGCGCACCCGAGCGTGCACAGATCCTTGCGCCATTTGGCGCCGGCGAGCCCGCCTTTCGCGATGCCTGGGAAGTGCTGCATCCCGGCGAGCTGCACGCGCCCACGGTCGGCATCCATCCGGTCGATTTCGTCGACCGGCCGGAATGCTTCGATTTCGTGTTTCTGACGGAAGGCTTGGCGGGCCGGCTCAAGGCCCACGGAATCGACACGGCGACCGAGGCGTCGGACCATCAGCCGGTGTGGGTTGAGTTTGCCTGAGCCGGGAAAAAGAAAAAGCGCCTCCGGTGACCCGGAAACGCTTTGCTGGATGTGATGGTGGAGCGGAGGAGGATCGAACTCCCGACCTTCGCATTGCGAACGCGACGCTCTCCCAGCTGAGCTACCGCCCCAGTGCGGCCGGATTATAGCCTCAGCGCCGCAAAGCGGAAAGCGTGGCGATGCGGGCGGGCAGGTTGGGAAGAAGCCGGGCGGCGAGCCAGCCGAGCAGGGCGCCGGCAGCATTGGCTAGTGCGTCCAGCGGATCGGGCTGGCGCTCGGGGGTGAGGCCCTGCAGCAGTTCGATCGCGACGCCGAACAAGACGACTGCGACAGCCAGTTTCCAGCGCTTCTGCGTGACCAGTTGCGCCCACCAGAACATCAGCAGTGCGTAGCCCAGCAGGTGGGCGAGCTTGTCGACATGGCTCTCGCCGCCTTCCAGTGCGGGCGGCAGCAGCGAGACCAGCAGGGTGAGAACGACGCCGAGCCAGCCACCTGCATGCCAAAAGCGTTCGATCACGCCTGCCCTGATCTCGATTGACGCATCGCCCAGCGCAACATGAGGACGCCGGCGATGATCATCGGCAGGCTCAGCCACTGCCCCATCGACAGCCCCAGGCCCAGCAGGCCGAGGAAACTGTCGGGCTCGCGGGCGAATTCGGCAAGGAAGCGGAACGCTCCGTAGCCGATCAGGAACACGCCGGAGACCGCACCGACCGGACGCGGCTTGCTCGAATAAAGCCACAGGATGATGAACAGCAGCAGGCCTTCGCCGGCGAACTGGTACAGCTGCGAGGGATGGCGGGCGATGCCGTCTCCGCTTTGCGGGAACAGCATGCCCCAGGGCAGGTCGGTCGCACGCCCCCACAGCTCACCGTTGATGAAGTTGCCGAGCCTGCCGGCGGCCAGTCCCAGCGGAACCAGCGGGGCGACGAAATCGGTGACGGCGAGCCAGCGCAGTTGATGACGCCGGGCGAACAGCGCCATGGCGATGATGACGCCGAGAAAGCCGCCGTGAAAGCTCATGCCGCCTTCCCAGACCTTGAGGATGTCGAGCGGATTGGCCAGGTATTCGGCCGGCTTGTAGAAAAGGATATAGCCCAGGCGGCCGCCGAGGATGGTGCCGAGCACGCCATAGAACAGCGCGTCGTCGAGCATCTTCACGCTCCACCCGCTCCATGGCCGGTGGGCGATGCACCAGCGCCCGAGCAGGATGACCTGGGCGAAGGCGATCAGGTACATGACGCCGTACCAGTGGATGGCGATGGGGCCGAGCTGGAGGGCGACGGGATCGAATTGCGGATGAACGAGCATGTGTCGGGACGGTTCGGGGCAGGTAAAATGGCCCGCTGATTATAGATTGACTGAGTGACCATCATGCCCGACTACCGTTCCTGGACTACCACCCGCGGCCGCAACATGGCCGGAGCCCGTGCCCTGTGGCGCGCCACCGGCATGAAGGACGGCGACTTCAACAAGCCCATCATCGCCATCGCCAACTCGTTCACCCAGTTCGTCCCGGGCCATGTGCACCTCAAGGACATGGGCCAGCTGGTGGCGCGGGAGATCGAGGCGATGGGCGGCGTGGCCAAGGAATTCAACACCATCGCGGTCGACGACGGCATCGCCATGGGCCACGGCGGCATGCTTTATTCGTTGCCATCGCGAGACCTCATCGCCGACTCGGTCGAATACATGGTCAACGCGCATTGTGCCGACGCGCTGGTGTGCATCTCCAACTGCGACAAGATCACCCCCGGAATGCTGAACGCCGCGCTGCGCCTGAATATTCCGACGGTGTTCGTTTCCGGCGGGCCGATGGAAGCGGGCAAGGTGGTTTGGGACAAGCAGACCATCAAGCTCGACCTGGTCGACGCCATGGTGTCGGCCGCCGACAGCAAGGTCAGCGACGCCAAGGTCGAGCAGCTCGAGCGCTCGGCCTGCCCGACCTGCGGTTCCTGCTCCGGCATGTTCACCGCCAACTCGATGAACTGCCTGACCGAGGCGCTCGGCCTTTCGCTGCCCGGCAACGGCTCGCTGCTGGCGACCCACGCCGACCGCAGGAACCTGTTCCTCGCCGCCGCGCGCCTGATCGTGCGCAACACCCGCCGCTATTATGAGGGAGGCGACACCAGCGTGCTGCCGCGCGCGATCGCCAGTTTCGATGCGTTCGAGAATGCCATCGCGCTCGATATCGCCATGGGCGGCTCGACCAACACCGTGCTGCACCTTCTGGCAGCGGCGCATGAAGCCGGCGTCGATTTCACCATGGCCGATATCGACCGCATGAGCCGCCGCGTGCCTCACCTGTCCAAGGTCGCGCCGTCGATCCAGACTTATCACATGGAGGACGTGCACCGCGCCGGCGGCGTGATGGCGATCCTCGGCGAGCTCGAGCGTGCCGGCCTGGTGCACCGTGAAGTGCCGACCGTGCTGATGAAGACGCTGGGCGAGCAGATCGACGTCTACGACATTCGGCGCACGCAGGACAAGGGGGTCAAGAACTACTATCGTGCCGCGCCCGGCGGGGTGCCGACCCAGGTCGCGTTCTCGCAGGACCGCCGCTTCCCCAAGCTCGACGACGATCGCGCGGGCGGCTGCATCCGCGACTATGAACACGCCTACTCGAAGGATGGCGGCCTGGCCGTGCTCTACGGCAACCTTGCCGAGGACGGCTGCATCGTCAAGACCGCGGGCGTGGACGAGAGCATGTTCGAGGTCGAACAGCTGCGCTACACGACCAGCGTGCCGACCTCGACCATCCGCGTATTCCGCGGGCCCGCTCGCGTCTATGAATCGCAGGATGCCGCGGTCGAAGCCATTCTCGGCGACCAGATCAAGTCCGGCGACGTGGTGGTGATCCGCTACGAAGGTCCGCGCGGCGGCCCCGGCATGCAGGAAATGCTCTACCCGACCTCGTACCTGAAATCGAAAGGCCTGGGCAAGCATTGTGCGCTCCTCACCGACGGCCGCTTCTCCGGCGGCACCTCGGGCCTGAGCATCGGCCACGCCTCGCCGGAAGCGGCCGAAGGCGGCACCATCGGCCTGGTCGAGGATGGCGACATGATCGAGATCGATATTCCCAACCGCCGCATCCATCTTGCCGTCGATCAAGCTGAGCTGGCGCGTCGCCGCGCCGCGATGGAGGCGAAAGGCGCGCAGGCATGGAAGCCGGTGAACCGCAATCGCGAGGTCTCGGCCGCGCTGCGTGCCTACGCGGCGATGACCACCAGTGCGGCGTTCGGCGCGGTGCGCGACGTCTCGCAGGTCGAGCATCCGACCGAGGCACAGCAGCACGCCGACCCGCTCGCGCGCTTCGCCATTCCCGGCCAGATCGGCTTCCGCACCGGTGCCGGCGGCCTGACCTATGTCGACATCGACAACCACGGCGGTCGTGCGACGATCTGCCTGCAGGGCGCGCACGTGGTGAGCTATCGGCCGAAGTCGCAGGCGGAGCCGGTGGTGTGGGTGTCGGACGCGGCCAAGTTCGCCGCCGGCAAGTCCATTCGCGGCGGCGTGCCTGTTTGCTGGCCGTGGTTCGGACCGCATGCCAGCGAGGCCAGCTATCCTGCGCATGGTTTCGCCCGCACCGTCGACTGGACCGTCGTCGCCAGCCGCAAGCGCAACGACGCCCGCACCGAAATCACCCTGCAGATGCTCGACAACGAGCAGACCCGCAAGCAATGGCCGCACCCCACCCGTCTGACGCTCACCATCAGCGTCGGCGCACGGCTCGAGGTCGCGCTCGCCACCACCAATCTCGGCGACGCGCCGCTGCAGATCGGCGAAGCGCTGCACACTTATTTCCATATCAGCGACATCGGCGCAGTCACGGTGACCGGCCTGGAAGGCTGTACCTACCACGACAAGGTGGAAAACTTCGCGCGCAAGAAGCAGCGCGGCGCGATCGGCTTCAAGGGCGAAGTCGACCGGGTCTACGTCGATACGCCTGCGGACTGCGTGATCGAGGATCCGCGCCTGAAGCGCCGCATCCGCATCGCCAAGACCGGTTCGCAATCCACCGTGGTCTGGACGCCGTGGGTCGAAAAGGCGGAGAAGATGGGCGACATGGGCAAGGGCAAGTCCGGCGCCGGCTGGCGCGAAATGGTCTGTGTCGAATCGGCCAACGCGATGGACAACGTCGTCACCGTGGCGCCGGGCGAGACCCACACGATGGCGGTGACTTACAGCGTGGAAGCGCTGTAAAGGCTTTTTTTCGCGAAGCAGGCGAAGCGGCGCAAGTCAATCTCGAAGGATTTGTAGAGCTTCCAAGGTTTTTCTTCGCGCTGCTTCGCGTCCTTCGCGGACCAATGGTTTTTGATCAGGAGACAACATGCGCGTGATTCTGGTGGCCAACCCCAAGGGCGGCAGCGGCAAGACCACGCTATCGACCAACCTGGCCGGATATCTTGCTTCGAAGGGCGATCGGGTCGCGATTCTGGATCTCGACCGCCAAAAGTCGGCGACCCACTGGCTGGCGATGCGTGACATGGCATTGCCGGATATCGAGTTGATGCGCGAGGGGCACAAGGAGGACTCGGACTGGCTGGTGATCGACTCACCCGCCGGTCTGCACGGCAAGAATCTGGAGCGTGCGCTGAAGCTGGCGCACAAGGTGGTGGTGCCGATCGCACCCTCGCTGTTCGACATCCGCGCCAGCCAGGAATTTCTCGCTGCGCTGCACGCCGAGAAAGCAGTGCGTAAGGGGCATGCCTTCGTCGCGGTGGTGGGCATGCGGGTCGACCCGCGGACCCGCGCCGGGGTCACGCTGGAACAGTTCATGGGACAGCAGGATCTGCCGGTGCTGGCATTCCTGCGCAACACCCAGCACTACGTCAATGCTGCATTCGAGGGCAAAAGCCTGTTCGACTTGCCGCACCATCTCGCCGAGCGTGATATCGAGCAGTGGACAGGGCTGATCGACTGGCTGGAAAGCTGACTTTCTTTTCCCCTCTCCCGCTTGCGGAAGAGGGGGCGAACGGGCGCTGCGCGCGCCCAAACCGGCGCTTCGCTTCCCCCTCCTCAACCCTGATGGAACTTCTAGCCACTCGACTAAGCCCGCAAGCGGGCAAGTCGCTGGATATCCCCCGCAAGCGGGAGAGGGGGCGAAGGCTAAGCCCAAACCCAAACCGATTAACGATTAATGGGTGGTCGGTTTCATCAGGTTGACTACCTGCGGCTTGACCACGCTCTTGGTCGACGAGCAGGAGCCGTCTTCCGAAACACCCAGCTGGCGCTCGGCTTCGGTCAGAAGATTGATCACGTCGACGTAGAACTTGTCGTTCGCCATCATGCGGGCGGTACGGCCGCCTTCGTTGGTGGCGAGCACGTCGGCACCGTTGTTGATCAGCCATTCCACCACCGAGGCGTCGCCGCCGCCGGCTGCCAGCATCAGCGGGGTGATGCCGAAGAAGATGCGCTCGTCGAGCGCGGCGCCGGCCTGGTGCAGCATCTCGATGACCTCGACATAGCCGCGCTCGGTTTCGCCGTTGTAGGCGGCCTTGGCGAGCGCGGTCCAGCCCTGCGGCGCCTTGGCATTGACGTCGGCGCCGGCAGCGATCAGCAACGCTACTGCCGCGACGTGGCCGCCATGGGCGGCGAGCATCAGCGCGGTCTCTCCGGCTTCGTCGGTGGCGGCGTGGCTGGTGCCGGAATCCAGCAGATTCTTGATTTGAGCGGCATCGCCCGAGCGGGCGGCGGCGAACAATTCCTGGGACATGGGGTCGCTCCTGCGAATTTCGGATGGATGTGAGCGTACAATTGTTGACCGATTTAATCAACTATTATTGCCTCATGCCGAACCGTCTAGCCAATCAACCGAGTCCCTATCTGCTGCAGCATGCCGACAACCCCGTCGATTGGTACCCGTGGGGTGAAGAGGCGCTTGAAAAGGCGCGTCGCGAGGACAAGCCCATCCTGCTCTCGATCGGCTACTCGGCTTGCCACTGGTGCCACGTCATGGCACATGACTGCTTCGAGGACGATGAAGTGGCGGCAGTGATGAACCGTCTGTTCGTCAATATCAAGGTCGACCGCGAGGAACGCCCCGACCTCGACCAGATCTACCAGGCCGCACATCAATTATTGACCCAGCGTGGCGGCGGCTGGCCGCTGACGGTGTTCCTCACGCCCGATCAGACACCCTTCTTCGCCGGTACCTATTTTCCCAAGACGCCGCGCTATCAGCTACCAGGCTTCATCGATCTGATGGAGAACGTCGCCCGCGCCTGGCACGAGCGCCGCGGCGAGGTGCTGGCGCAGAACCAAGCGGTGCGAGAGGCGCTGGCGCAACAGCAACCGGTGGCGGGCGGGGGCCTCGCACTCAACGACGCGCCGCTCATAGAGGCCGTAGACGATTTGGCGAAGGCCTTCGACCCGGTGTGGGGCGGCTTCTCGCGTGCACCCAAGTTTCCACGGCCGGGCGAACTGTTTTTCCTGCTGCGCCAGGCGCAGGTCGGCAACACGGGGGCGCGCGATATGGCGCTGTTCTCGCTGCGAAAAATGGCCTCGGGCGGAGTGGTCGACCAGATCGGCGGCGGCTTCTGCCGCTATTCGGTTGACGAGCAGTGGGCCATCCCGCACTTCGAAAAGATGCTCTACGACAACGGCCCGCTGCTGCATCTATATGCCGACGCATGGGCGCTGACCGGCGATGCTCTGTTCAGGAACACCGCAGAAGGCATCGTCGACTGGCTGTTGCGCGAGATGCGTGCCCCGGACGGGGGATTCTATTCTGCGCTCGATGCCGACAGCGAAGGCCACGAAGGCAAGTTCTATGTTTGGACGACAGACGAGATGCGCGCGCTGCTCAGCGAGGAGGAATTTGCCGTGGCGGCGCCGATCTACGGTTTCGACTTGCCGCCAAACTTCGAAAACACCAGCTGGAATCCGATCCTCGCCCGACCTTTGCAGGAAGTCGCGGCCGAACGCGGACTGACCGAAGAGACGGCAAGGGCGCTGCTTGCCAGCGCGCGGCAAAAGCTTTTCGCTGCGCGCGAAGCCCGCGTGCGGCCAGGGCGTGACGACAAGCAGCTGACCAGCTGGAACGCGCTGATGATTGCCGGGCTTTCCCATGCGGGCAGGATGATGGCGCGTCCCGAATGGATCGCCGAAGCGCAGGCGGCGACTGATTTTCTGCGTGCGCGGCTATGGCGCGACGGGCGCCTGCTCGCCAGCTACAAGCACGGCGAGGCGCGCCTCAATGCCTATCTGGACGACTACGCTTTCCTGCTCGACGCGCTGATGGAAAGCCTGCAGGCCGGCTACCGCGAAGCCGACATGGTGTGGGCCCAGGAACTGGCTGATGCGTTGTTGGCACATTTCGAGGACCGCGATGCCGGCGGATTTTTCTTCACCAGCCACGACCACGAGTCGCTGATCACCCGGCCCAAGCTCGGCTACGACAATGCCGCGCCATCGGGCAACGGGATCGCGGCATTCGCCCTGCAACGGCTGGGACATCTGCTCGGCGAGACGCGATATCTGCAAGCGAGTGAACGCTGTCTGCGCCTGTTCAACGCCCATCTGCTCCAGCAACCGATCGCTTATCCCACCCTGCTGGCCGTGCTGGACGAGAGGCTGGTGCCACCGCGCGTCATTCTGCTGCGCGGCCCGGCAGCGGCATTGAACGAATGGATGAAGGCACTGGGACCCAAGCTGGGTGCGCGGGATATCTTGCTGGCCCTGCCCAACGGACTGCAGTTGCCAGCCGCTTTAACGAAACCTGAATCACAAAGCCCGCAAGCCTGGGTCTGCAGCGGCATGGCCTGCCAGCCGCCGGTGAATGAACTGGAAGCCGTCCTGCGATAGTGGCGTATCAGCGTTCGCTGTTTGGAACCCGCGCATGCGATTGCTATCAAACATCCAGTCTGTCTGTTTTCAGGAGCGATCATGAGCACACATACTGAACCTGCATTTTTCCGTCCCGACGCCGCGCGGATGAATCTTCCGGGTATTCGCAAGATTTCATCGAGCCAACCCCTGCGCTGGCTCCAGGCGGGTTTCCGGGACCTGCTCAAGGCCTGGCCTATGAGTCTGACGTACGGGGTGGTGTTTGCGCTGCTGGGATATGGCCTGGTCCACGGCGCCTGGACGCGGCCGCATCTTGCCATGGCGCTGACCTCGGGATTCCTGTTCGTCGCGCCGGTACTGGCCACGGTGTTTTACTGTCTGAGCCATCGCCTCGAGCATCATCACAAGCTGCCAAGTCTTTTCGTCCCCTTGCTGTCCTGGCGAGCCAATCCGGCGTCGCTGGGGCTGTTCGCGCTGATGCTGGTGTTCGTGCTCAGTGTCTGGGAGCGAATTTCGGCGATCCTCGTCGGGCTGTTCCTCAACGGCTCGGGAATTGGCAGCGTGTCTGATCTCCTGAATTTGAGCGTGATCGGGCAGCACGTCGATTTTGTCCTCGCCTACCTTGCGTTTGGTGGCGCGCTGGCGGTGGTCATGTTCAGCCTTTCGGTGGTGTCTTTGCCGATGCTGCTGCACCGCAAGGTCGATTTCGCCACCGCCGTGGTCACGAGTCTCATCGCTACCCGGCTCAATCTGCTTCCCTTGGCGTTCTGGGCTGCGATCATCGCTGCCTTCATCCTCTTGGGTATCGCGACGGATTTCATCGCCATGGCAGTGATTTTTCCGCTGCTGGGGCACGCCAGCTGGCATGCCTATCGGGAATTGATCGAGCGTGACTAGGCGCAAAACAATGTGTTGTCCGGCTTGGTAACAAATAACCAAGCTAGCTCCTTGCGCCAAGGGGAATTTTGCTTAAGATAGCAATCCAATCGTAAGTGTAGGTTTCTTCAACCCGGGGTAAATGGAGATTGTCATGATGAATAAACTGGTAATTACCGCTGCAGCAGCCGCAGTTCTGGCGATGTCTGGTGTGGCTTCGGCCGACCAGGCGCTGGCTCAGAAGAACGCCTGCATGTCCTGCCATGGCGTGGACAAGAAGATCGTCGGTCCTGCCTTCAAGGAAATCGCTGCCAAGTACAAGGGCGACGCTGGTGCTCAGGCCAAGCTGGTCGAAAAGGTCAAGACCGGCGGCAAGGGTGTTTGGGGTCAGGTTCCGATGCCGCCCAGCCCGCAGGTCAAGCCTGAAGATGCGAACAAGATCATCTCCTGGGTTCTGAGCCTGAAATAAGGTAGGGCTTTGCTCCTTCAAAGGCCGACGCTAGCGTCGGCCTTTGTTTTTGCGGGTACGCAAAGGCCTGACAAGTTTGTTATTGTTCGCCTGAACAATAATCGACCAGGGGGATTCATGGGAATCAGGCCGTTCATCATTCTGTCTGCGCTGTTGTTCACGCCTCTGGCGCAGGCCGCTCAAGCGCATCCGATCGACGATTTTTTCGGGACGATCAACGGCTATCTGGCCAGCGTGATCTTTTGCGATGTGTTTCCGGGCGAAGCCACGATGCCTTTCATCGTTGCCTGGCTGATCGTCGCCGCCGTCTATCTCACCCTGAGATTCAGTTTCGTCAATCTGCGCATGATGGGCCACGCCCTTGCAGTCATGCGCGGCAAATATCACACCGCTGACGACAAGGGCGAGGTCACCCCGTTCCAGGCGCTGACTACGGCGCTCTCGGCCACGGTCGGTCTGGGCAATATCGCCGGGGTGGCGATCGCAATTTCCATAGGCGGCCCCGGTGCGACCTTCTGGATGATCGTCGCCGGCTTTCTCGGCATGACGACCAAGTTCACCGAGGCCACCCTTGCTCAGATGTATCGGGAGACCCGACCGGATGGACGCATCATGGGCGGCCCTATGGAATATCTTTCACGAGGGTTTGCCGAATTCAACCTGCCGCGTCTCGGCAAGGGCCTGGCGCTGATGTTTGCTATCTTCACCGTGCTCGGCTCGTTTGGCGCGGGCAGCGCCTTTCAGGTCAGCCAGTCGCTGGGCGCGGTGCAGGAGCAGATTTCATTTTTTCGCGAAATGCCGATCGCCTATGGTCTGGTAATGGGCCTGGCGGTAGGCGTGGTCATCATCGGCGGTCTGCGGCGCATCGCGCATACCGCCGAGGCTGTCGTGCCGAGCATGATCCTGATCTACCTTGTTGCCTGTTTGTGGATCGTCCTGACCAATATCGACGCCGTGCCTGCTGCCCTCGGCAAAATCCTGACCGAAGCCTTCGCGCCGGTCGCCGTGGCGGGCGGCATGGTGGGTGCGCTGGTGCAGGGATTCAAGCGCGCCGCGTTTTCCAGCGAGGCGGGCCTCGGTTCGGCCGCTATCGTCCATTCGACCGCCACCGTCAAATATCCGGTTCGTCAGGGCATGGTCGCGCTCTACGAACCCTTCATCGACACCATCATCATCTGCACCATGACCGCGCTGGTCATCATCATTACCGGTGTCTACAACGACCCGGCGACCCTGGCGCTGCGCGAAGCCAGCAAGGGAGCCGCGCTGACCTCGGTGGCATTCGGTTCGCAAGTCAGCTGGTTTCCGGTGATTCTGACCTTGTGCGTGGTGCTGTTTGCCTACAGCACCATGATTTCCTGGTCTTACTATGGCGAGCGCTGCTGGACCTATCTTTTCGGCGAGCGGGCGTCTCTGGTTTACCGGGTGCTGTTTCTGGTCTTCATCGTGGTGGCCTCGATCGCGAGTGCCGCCAACATGCTCGACTTCACCGACCTGCTGGTGCTCGCCATGGCCTTCCCCAACCTGATCGGGCTTTATTTACTGAGCGGCAAGGTCAAGGCTGCGCTTGGGGTTTATCAATCCCGTCTCAAGAGCGGTGAACTGGATCGTGAGGTTTTACCGAGGCACTGAATCAGGAAATTCAAGCAGTCTGCTGGAAGTCGAGAGGCGCGGCCTGGAGGTGAGGGTGTGTTGTCATTTCCCAACGCTTCCACGGTATTTGTGGTGAGCTTGAATGCCCCGCGCATTTCCAAGTAACAGAATATGC
>JBAPWR010000083.1:0-1986 GCA_049283775.1 Thiobacillus sp. | reverse complement strand
CGGCCTTGTTGGCCAGGCCGGCGAATTCGAGCAGTTGCGGCACCCTGGCTGCGACGCTTTTCCGATCCATGCCGAAGTAGCGGCCGTAGGCCTGCAGGTTTTCGGCGACGGTGAAATCCGGGTCGAGATTGTCCATCTGCGGCACCACGCCGACTTTCATTCGTGCCTCGCGGGCGCGGGCGGGGACCGGGATGCCGGCCAGATCGATGCTGCCGCCGTCAGGGTCGATCAGCCCCAGCAGCAGGCGCAGGGTGGTGGTCTTGCCGGCGCCGTTGGGGCCGAGCAGGCCGAAGCACTCGCCCTGACGCACGTCGAGGTCGACGCCGCGCACGACCTCGGTGCCGCCGTAGCGCTTGGTGAGATTGCGGACTGTCAGCACGGACAGGCTTCCAGGAAGGCCTGCTTCAGTTCCTTGAGCTTGCCGTGGAAGAAGTGGCCGGCGCCGGGGATGCCCCTCACCGTCAGGCCATGTTCCGATGCCCATAGACGAATGGCTGCGGGCGGGATCAGTTCGTCCTCCTCGCCGACGATCACCACCGTGTCTTGCGGTACCGGATCGAATTCGTACATGGTGACGGCGGGCGCGACCAGGATCAGGCGCTTGGCGTCGAGATGCTGGCGCAGGCGATGCTGGACATAGGCGCCGAAGGAAAATCCGGCCAGCACCCAGGGCAGGTCGGGATAGCTTTTCTCGACGAAGCGGGCGATCGCCAGCAGGTCCTCGGTTTCGCCCATGCCGGCGTCGAAGCTGCCCTCGCTCATGCCGACGCCGCGGAAGTTCGGCCGCACCGTCACCCAGCCGGCCTCGTTGGCGGTCTTGGCGAGGGTGGTGACGACCTTGTTGTCGAGGCTGCCGCCGTGCAGCGGATGCGGGTGCGCCACCAGCAGCAGGCCATGGCGGTCGTTCTCGGGATCGTCGATGACGGTCTCGACCTTGCCTGCCGAGGTCGGGATCCTCAGTTTGTAGCGTTTCACTTCAGTTGCAGGCGTTCGACGACCTTACCCTTCTTCAGATGCTGGTCGAAGATCTCGTCGATGTCGTGCTCGTCAACGTAGGTGTACCAGACGCCTTCGGGATAGACCACCAGCACCGGCCCCTCGTCGCAGCGGTCCATGCAGCCGGCGCTGTTGATGCGGCACTTGCCTTCGCCGTTCAGGTCGGCCATCTTGACCTTGCGCTTGAGGTAGTCGCGCATTTTCTGGCCGCCGGCGGCGCCGCAGCACTGGGCGCCGTCCTCGCGTTCGTTGACGCAGAAGAAGACGTGGTACTTGAAATGGGATGTCGGTTTGCTCATTCGGTGAATTCGTCGTATTTGCGGGCGTTGCCGTGGGCTTTTTCCACCGGGTAGCGGCGTGCGTTGAGTTCGAGCTTGTCAGCGGCCGCCTGCAGCGGATCGATTTCCAGCACGTCGGCCAGGCGGGTCAGATAGATCAGCACGTCGGCGATTTCCTGGCGCACCGCCTCGAGCTTGTCCGGATCGAGCGAGCCGCTCTCCTCGGGCGTCAGCCACTGGAAGGGTTCGACCAGTTCGGCGGCTTCGACGCTCAGCGCCATCGCCAGGTTTTTCGGCGTGTGGTAGCGGTCCCAGGCGCGCGCGGCGGCAAATTCGCGGACGCGCAGGCGCAGGGCGTCGAGGCTGTCGATGGTCGGGACTGTCATGGGCGCATGATAACGTGCCAGCGACGGACTTACGACAGGGGTGTCGGGTTGTCATCAAGTGCCGCTACCGTCACGCTGCTTGCAGGCCCTCAGGACTTTGGGCTTGTCACCGAAGGCTGCTGGCCTGTACCTTGCTTTGCAATATTCGGTGATCTAATCAGTTAAAACCTGCTCTGGCATAATGCCTGCGGGTTATCCGTTCAATAGGGAGATGGCGATGTTCACGTTCAACAGACACTTTGTTCTTACCGGGGCAGTTCTCGCGGCGGCCGCCCTCACAGGCTGCTCGAATACGCCGACCTACCCCCCTGCGCCGACTTTTGCAC
>JBAPWR010000082.1:0-1518 GCA_049283775.1 Thiobacillus sp. | reverse complement strand
GATCAAAAGCATACTGGTCAAGCACGAGCAGGGTGCGGCCTTCATGGCGGGCGGCTATGCACGGGTATCCCACCATCCCGCAGCCTGCATCGCAACCGCCGGCCCCGGCGCCACCAACCTCATCACCGGCATCGCCAATGCCTATGCCGACCGGCTGCCGGTGCTGGTGATTACCGGCGAAACCTCGACCTACATCTTCGGCAAAGGCGGCTTGCAGGAAAGCGCCGGTGAAGGCGGTGCCATCGACCAGGGTGCGCTGTTCGCCAGCATCACCCGTTATCACAAGCTGATCGAGCGCACCGACTACCTCGGCCAGGTTCTCAACCAGGCGACCCAGGCGCTACTCGGGCGCGAGCCGGGGCCGGTGCTGCTGTCGATCCCCTACAACGTGCAGAAGGAAGCCGTCGACGACCGCGTGCTCGGGCAGATCCATTTCCCGCACAAGCTCGCGATCCGCCACGCCACGCCGGCCAGCGAACTCGCCGACCTGATCCGCGCAGCGGATGCCCCGGTGATCGTCGCCGGCTACGGCTGCATCCAGTCGGGCGCGCGCGAAGTGGTCGCGGCGTTCGCCGAACGCTTCAATATCCCGGTCACCACCAGCCTCAAGGCCAAGGGCGTGGTCGCCGAGGGCACGCCGCTGTCGCTCGGCTGTCTCGGCGTGACCTCCAACGGCGACGCCTACCGCTATCTGGTCGCCCATGCCGACCTGCTGGTTTTCCTCGGTGCCGGCTTCAACGAGCGCACCAGTTACGTGTGGGATGCAAAGCTGCTGGCCGGCAAGAAAGTCGTCCAGATCGACCGCGACCCGGCGCAACTCGGCCGAGTATTCCAGCCCGACCTGGCAATCTGCGGCGACATCCGCACGACGATGGAGGACGTCCTCGCCGCGCTGGAAACCGACGCCATGCCACCCAAGGCACTCGACCGCCTGGACGTTCACCGCGAAGCCACCCGTCAGCCGGCGGAGCCCGATCAAGACGAACAACAGGAAGCCTTTCGCCTGATTCGCCTGTTCTTCGAAATGCTCGCGCAACGCTTCCCCCACAACGCGTTGGTATTCGACGACAACATCGTCTTCGCGCAGAGCTACTTCGACGTCTCCGACCGCAACCACTATTTCCCGAACTCCGGCATCTCGTCGCTCGGCCATGCCATCCCGGCGGCGATCGGCGCACGCTGTTTTGCCAAGGACAGCCCCACTTTCGCCATCCTCGGCGACGGCGGCTTCCAGATGTGCTGCATGGAAATGATGACCGCGATCAACCATGGCATTCCTCTCAACGTCGTCGTCATCAACAACGGCACGCTTTCGCTGATTCGCAAGAACCAGTTCCAGCTCTACGGCGAGCGCTACATTGACTGCGACTTCACCAACCCTGATTTCGCCCTGCTCGCGCAGTCATTCGGCATCAACCATTACCGCATCGAGACCGAAGCAGGGCTCGACGATCTGTTTGCCAGAGCCGACCTGACGGGCACGATCAATCTGATCGAAATCCTGCTCGACAAGCACGC
>JBAPWR010000081.1:0-3800 GCA_049283775.1 Thiobacillus sp. | reverse complement strand
CGACCACGATCGGCATGAACCCATGGTCCTTGCCGCACAGTTCCACGCACTGGCCGCGATAGGTGCCGATCTTGTCGGCCTTGAACCAGCTGTCGCGGATAAAGCCGGGAATCGCATCCTGCTTGGCACCCAGCGCCGGCACCCACCATGAATGCAGCACGTCATTGGCGGTGATCAGCAGGCGCACCCGTTTGCCGACCGGCACCACCATCGGCTCGTCGACTTCCAGCAGGTAGTGTTCGCCCTTCTCGGTCTTGCCCTCGATCTGCTCGCGTGGCGTCGACAGGTTGCTGTAAAAGCTGATGTCATCGTTGAGGTAGTCGTATCCCCACTTCCACTGGTAGCCGGTGACCTTGATGGTGAGATCGGGATTGGACGTGTCCTTCATGTCGATCACCACCTTGGCGGCGGGATAGGCCATGCCCATCAGAATGACGAAGGGAATGACCGTCCAGATCACCTCGACGGTGGTGTTCTCGTGGAAATGCGCGGCTTTATGGCCCTTGGACTTGCGGTGCTTGAGCAGCGAATAGAACATCGCGCCGAACACGACGATGAAAATACCCAGGCAGACCAGCATGATCAGGTTGTGCAGGTTGAACACGTCCTGCGCGACCTGACTGGCAGGCGGCTGCAGGTTGAAACCGAATTCAGCCAGCGCGCCCTGACTGAATACCCCCGCGATTCCACCAACAACTCCCCGTTGCCAAACGCTTGCTTTCATCATTTCCCCCATCCTCATCGTCTCTTTTATTCGTTTGTCAGGCTGAGTTGATCAGCCGATTTATTCGTGCCGCCAAGACAGCGAAGTTATTGCAGCAGCTGCTTACGCAGGGTTTGCGCCAAGGCGAGACGCCCCTCGTCGCTGAGAAACTGCCCCAATTCGGTTTCCTTGCCGTGCGACCTCAGGCTGACACGGCATCGGCCCGAACGCCTGCAGTGGCAAATCACCCGCGCCCAGTGCCGGTTCATTTCGCGGCGGCCGCTGCGCTTGCGGTCGTGCCACTCAAGAATCAGCGTATCGCCGCGTATGGTCACCGATTCGTAATCGGATTCCCGCGCTCGGATGGCCTCGAAAGCCCAGGCCAGCAAGCCGATCTCCAGCCCGGCGAACGGCAGGACCAGCCAGTAACCCAAGGCTGCAAACGCGCTGGCGATGCCGAAGCACACGCCCGCCAGACCCCAGAAAACCTGCTGCTGCTGCGCACGCGTCAGTGAACGGTTGGGACGAGAAATGAACTCGAACTCGCCATCCGTTTCAGCCAATCCTGCTTGCAAAATCACCTGCGCCATGACGGGTTGCGGACATCCTGGTGTGGCAAATTGTCGCAGACCTTAACACGATGCGAGCCGATAAAACAACCTATACGAATGCGCTAAGCAATTGATTTTATTATCGAATATGCTTATGTTCGATTATTCGAACATACTCACTTAGATAGTGTCCGATTCAGCGCGACGCCAGCCAGTCGGTCGCGAGCGGGTTCCCCTCCCCGCAATACGGCTGGATCCCCAAGCAGGGGCGGGGCAAGAGCTGACGCAACGCAAGGATGTTTTCAGCTTGGGCATCCATGGCAGGATCGATGTGATTGCCGACCCAACCCGCCCACGGCAATTTCCGATGCACGATCGCCTCGACAGTCAGCAGCGCATGGTTGAGACAGCCGAGCCGCAGCCCAACCACCAGCACCAGAGGCAGGCCCAGCGCAACCGCCAGGTCCGCGGTGTCCTGCGTGGAATTGAGCGGAACCCGAAAGCCGCCGGCGCCCTCGACCACCACCACGTCGGCCATTTCGGCGAGCCGGGAATAGGCATCGACGATGACTTTCAGGTCGATGGTTTTGCCCGCCTGCGCAGCGGCAATATGCGGCGCGATCGGCGGCGTGAACAGGTAGGGATTGACCCAGCGCGGGTCGCAGTCGACGTCGGCCGCCGCCATCAGCGCCGCAACGTCTTCGTTGATCAACACGCCTTCGCGCCGCTCGGCACCGGCCGCCACCGGCTTCATCGCCGCCACCCGCAAACCCTGCGCACGCAGCGCATGGATCAGCGCCACGCTGACATGGGTCTTGCCGACCCCGGTATCGGTACCGGTAACGAACACGCCCTTCATGCCAGACCGAGCTTGCGGCGACGCTCGCCGATGTTGAACTGGATCACCTGGCGGCCGTCTTCACGCCGGGTCTTGTCGCCGACCCAGGCATGGCCGTAGATCACTTCGAAGGTCGCCGGCAGGCGGCCGTGCTGGCGATACTGCTCGTAGGCCTGTTCCAGCTTCGCCCAGGCTGACTTGCCGAGCAGGCCGCGACGGCGGGTCGCTGCCGCATTGTGCGCACCGATGCCCTTGAGGTCGCGCATCAGCGCCTTGAGATCGGCGTAGGTCAGGGTCAGCATTTCCATTTCCATCACCGGACTGGAAAAACCCGCATGAATCAGCATGTCGCCGACGTCGTGCAAATCGACGAAGCGGTTGACGTGCGGCGCGTCGTCGATCTCGGCGAAGGCGGTGCGCAGCTCCTTCAGCGTGTCGGGGCCGAAGGTGGCGAACATCAGCAGTCCGCCCGGTGCCAGAACATGATGAAATCCGCGCAGGGTCGATTCCAGGTCGACCGCCCACTGCAGCGCCAGACTCGACCAGATCAGGTTCGTGCTGTTGGCAGCGAGCGGCAGGCGCTCCATGTCGGCGCACAGCAGATGCGTTTGCGGCAATGCTCGCGAACCGAGCAGCGACAGCAACTGCCGGGTCCAGCCTTCGCGCGGAAAACGCGCGCGTGTCGCCGCCAGCATCGCCGGCGCGATGTCGAGCGCGCACAGTTCCGCAACTGCATAGCGCTCGCGCAGTCGTTCGAAGCCGTAGCCGGTACCGGTGCCGACGTCGAGCACGCGCTGCGGCTGCAGAGTCATGTAGTCGAGTCGCTCCAGCAGGCGGTCGCAGACCTCGCGCTGCAGGACCGCATGGGCATCGTAGCTGGCGGCGGCATGATCGAAGGCGCGCCGCACTTCGGCGCGGTCAAGCTCATTGATCGGTTTGGGCATCACATTCACTCCCTCCCCCTCGAGGGGCTGCGGAAGGGTCGCTGCGAAGCAGCGGGGTCCCGCCGGCGCACCCCTTGCGGGTGACAGGGTTGGGGCGGGGGTGAAGCGCCCCCCGGTTTGGTCATCGCATTCGCTCCCCATGCCCGAGCGAAGCTGATATGTCTTCGCGTTCGTCAGCCATGAACGAAACCCCTGATCTCGGCCGCGACCTCGGCCGCGTGCGACAAGTGCGGCGCGTGCGCGGCGCGCGGCAGTTCGACATGACGGGCATCCGGCAAAGCCTGTGCAAGCCAGGCGCCGGCGGCAGGGGCGGACAGCGTATCGAGGGCGCCGTGAACGACCAGCGCCGGCTGACGCAACTGCCTCGCCGCTTCGCGCAGATCGTTCGCGAGCAGCATCTCCAGTCCAGCTGACAAAGCCGCCTCGTGGGGCGGGGGCGCAGCCAGCATGGTCTGCCGCAACTGCTGAAGCATCGCCTTCTGCCCTTCCATGCCACGCGTCTGCAGGCTGAGAAAGCGCAGCAGCGTCGCTCGCGGATCGGCCAGCAGCGCAGCACCGAAGTCATTCAGATCCCGCATCGCCATGGCATGGGGCCAGTCGTCGGTGACGACGAATCTTGGCGTCGCCGCCAGCAGGATCAGCCGCGAAATCTTGTCGGGATGGTCGAGCGCGGCGCGCATCGCCACCTGGCCGCCGAGCGACCAGCCGAGCAACGTTGCGCCGTGCGGCAACTGCTGCGCAAGATCGCCGGCCCAGGATTGCAG
>JBAPWR010000080.1:0-7933 GCA_049283775.1 Thiobacillus sp. | reverse complement strand
AGCGCATTGCTCCAGTGCAATGCCCGCAAGGCCGGATCGTAGACCGGCACGCTGCGTTGGCCGGACGGCATCGAAGAGCTTTACTTCGCGGCAGCAGGCGCGGCTTCAGCCTTCGTCTCGACGATGTCTTCGTCGCCGCGGATGCCGGGCATCTGCAGGAAGGGCTTGCCCATCGCGTTGTAGTAGGCCGAGATGTCTTCCACGTCCTTGTCGGTCAGCGGCAGCACCGCCAGGGTCATCAGCGGCGAGAACAGCTTGCCGCTGCGGTACTTGTTGGTCTTGATGGTGAGCTTGTCGGCATCGCGGCCGGCGAGCTGGACCAGCGGGAACAGGCCGGGGAAATTCTCGCTGCCGTGGCAGGCGACGCAATGCATGCCCTTCTGCGCGCCGACGACGGGATCGCCGGCGGCGATGGCGGAAGTGGATACGACAGCAGCGGTGAGGGCGATGGCTTGGACGATCTTCATGGTGGCGCTCCGAGGAACAGGGTTGATAAATAGACAGGGAAAATCCGAATATAAGAATATTAGCGATATCTATGCTCTGTCAATTTGAAATTCACTCCTGATGCAATTTCGTCTACGACGAAGTTGCGCAAACGACACGCCAATTGGACGGGATGCTCTATTTGTCCAGGACAGCCAGGCTGGCGCCTAGCGCCATTCGAGCGGCAGGTAATAGGCGTCGGGATCGACTTCGAGGGGAATTTCGTTGACGCTGCTGGCATCCGGCGGCGGGTCGCGCAGGACGATCTGCGGCACCGACAACACCACGGCGACCATCACCAGCTGGATGACGAGGAAGGGGATCGCGCCCCAGTAGATGTCGGCGGTGCGGATCGATTTCGGTGCGACGCTCTTGAGATAGAAAAGTGCGAAGCCGAAGGGCGGGTGCATGAACGCGGTCTGCATGTTGACCGCGAGCATCACGCCGAACCAGACCGGGTCGATGCCGAGCTTGTAGGCGACCGGGGCCAGCAGCGGCACGACGATGAAGGCGATCTCGAAAAAATCGAGAAAGAACGCCAGCACGAAAACCATCAGGTTGACGACGATGAGGAAGCCGAGCACGCCTCCGGGCAGCTGGTTGAACAGGTGCTCGACCCAGACATCGCCGTCGAGTCCGCGGAACACCAGGGTAAAGATGGTCGAACCGATGAGAATGAAGATGACGAAGGTGGTGAGTCGGGTGGTGCTGTCCATCGCCTGGGTGAGTTGCAGGCGGCTCAATCGACCGCGCATCAGCGCCAGCAACAGCGCGCCGGCGGCACCCATCGCGCCTCCTTCGGTGGGGGTGGCGACACCGAGGAAGATGGTGCCGAGCACCAGGAAGATCAGTACCAGCGGCGGGATCAGCGTGGTGAATACGCGCAGCAGCAGGGCCGAACCGTGCAGGGTGCGGGCGCTGGCCGGCATGGCAGGCGCGGCCTGCGGCCTGAACAGGGTGACCAGGAAGACGTAGCCGAGATACAGGCCGACCAGCATCAAGCCGGGCAGCAAAGCGCCCTTGTACATGTCGCCGACCGAGGCGCCGAGTTGGTCTGCGAGGACGATCAGTACCAGCGAGGGCGGCACGATCTGCGCCAGCGTGCCGGAAGCGGCGATGACCCCCGACGCAAGCCGCTTGTCGTAGCCGTAGCGCAGCATCACCGGCAGCGAGATCAGGCCCATGGCGATGACGGTGGCGGCGACCACGCCGGTGGTGGCGGCGAGCAGCCCGCCGACCAGGACCACCGCGTAGGCCAGGCCGCCGCGCAGCGAGCCGAACAGCTGGCCGATGGTGTCGAGCAGGTCTTCGGCCATGCCCGAGCGCTCGAGGATCAGCCCCATGAAGGCGAAGAAGGGGATCGCCAGCAGCGTCGGATTGGCGACGATGCCGTAGACGCGCTCGGGCAGCGCATGCAGCAGGGACAGGTCGAAATAGCCGCCGGCGATGCCGATGGCGGCGAACAGCAGGCCGTTGGCGGCGAGCGCGAACGCCACCGGGTAGCCCAGCAGCAGGAACACCACCAGACCGAGGAACATCAGCGGCGCCGCAGCTTCCATCACACCTCCTCCGCCGGGCCTTCCTGCGGCAGCTCGAGATGGCCGGTCAGCAGTCCGACGCGCTTGATGACCTCGGCCACCCCCTGCAGCAACAGCAGGGCGAAACCCAGCGGCAGCATCAGCTTCACCGGCCAGCGCAACAGCCCGCCGGAATCGGGCGACATTTCATGGCTCAGCCAGGCTTCATGGAACATCGGCCAGGCCAGCCAGGTCATCAGCGCGGCCATCGGCAGCAGGAACAGCAGTCCGCCGGCGAGATCGATCCAGGCCTGGCCGCGCCGCGACAGGCGGTTGTAGAAAATGTCGATGCGCACGTGGCCGTTGTGCTTGAGGGTGTAGCCCGCGGCGAGCAGGAACATCGCGCCGAACAGGTACCACTGGATTTCCAGCCAGGCGTTGGAACTCATTCCCAGCGTGTAGCGCAGCAAGGCGTTGCCCGCCGAAATCAGCGTGGCGATGAGTACCAGCCAGATGACGAGACGGCCGATGCGCTCGGTCAAGGCGTCGATCAGGCGGGCAAAGGCGAGCAGGGGTTTCATCCGGGGAAATCTTTTCCAACCGCGAAGGACGCGAAGGTGCGCCAAGCAAAATCCAAAGGGCTGTCGTTATTGGGTCTTTCCCTTCGCGTTCCTTCGCGTCCTTCGCGGTTAAAGCCTTCGTCTCTCACAGCGCCCCCGACTCGCGCAGGAATTCGGCCAGGCGCTCGGCGACGACACGGTAGCCCGCAGCGTTGGCGTGGATCGGATCGGACTTGAGGCGGTTGTCCTTGAGGACGTCGTTGAAGATCTCGGCTTCCAGCGGCAGCTGCATGTCCTCGGCGATGCGCTCATAAAAATCCGCCGCGCCGCCGAACAGCTTCGGTTCGGGGACGGCGATCAGCACCACCTCGGCGCCACTGGCGCGGATCGCCTGCACCTGCTGGCGCAGGTTGCTTTCGGTGGTTTCGCGCGGCTGTTTGCGCAGCATGTCGTTGCCGCCCAGGCACAGCAGCACCAGGCGCGGCCGGTGTTGCTGCAGCAGGTCGGGCAGGCGTTCGAGGCCGCCCGCGGTGGTGTCGCCGGGAACACCGGCGTTGATCACGCTGCGGCCGGTCAGTTGGGCCAGGATCGCCGGATAGGCCTCGTCCTGGCCGGCACCGGTACCGTGGGTGAGGCTGTCGCCGAAGGCGAGGATGACATCCTGCGGACCGAGCTGTGGCAGGCTGGGGCCGCGGTCGCAGGCAGCGAGGACGAGGGCGAAACAAACCGCGATGAAGAAGCGGCCTGCCCCGGACATGTCAGTTGCCGGCCACCGTCATGCGGTCGATCAGGATCGATCCGACCTGGCGCGAGCCGCGGCGCTCGACGTCCTTGCCGATGGCGAGGATGCCCTTGAACATGTCGGCGAGGTTGCCGGCGATGGTGATCTCTTCGACCGGATACTGGATCGCGCCGTTCTCCACCCAGAAGCCGGCGGCACCGCGCGAGTAGTCGCCGGTGACCATGTTGGCGCCGTGGCCGAGCAGTTCGGTGACCAGCAGCCCGGTGCCCATCTTCTGCAGCAGGCCGTCGAAGTCGAGCTCGCCCGGGGTGACGATGAGGTTGTGGCTGCCGCCGGCATTCCCGGTCGTTTCCATGCCGAGCTTGCGCGCCGAATAGCTCGACAGGAAATAGCCCTGCAGCACGCCGTCCTTGACCACGTCGCGCTCCTGGCAGGCGACGCCCTCGCTGTCGAACGGCGAACTGCCGATGCCGCGCGGGATGAAGGGCAGTTCGCGGATGGTCACCAGCGGTGCGAACACCTGCGTGCCGAGGCTGTCGAGCAGGAACGACGATTTGCGGTAGAGGCTGCCGCCCGACACCGCGGCGACGAAGCTGCCGATCAGGCCGGTGGCGATCGGTGCCTCGAAAATCACCGGGCAGGTGCGGGTGTCGAGCTTGCGGCCGTTGAGGCGCCGCACGGTGCGTGTGCCGGCGATGCGTCCGACTGACTCGGCGGATTCGAGTTCATCGGCGCTGCGTGCGCTGGTGTACCAGTAGTCGCGCTGCATCGAGCCCTTGTCCTCGCCGATGACCGCGGCCGACATGCCGTGGCGCGAGGAGGCGTAGCCGTCGCAGAAGCCCAGGCTGTTGGCGTAGATGAAATGCGAGGCGTGACTGTTGACCGAGGCGCCTTCCGAATTGGTCAGGCGCGGATCGACCGCCAGGGCCGCGGCCTCGCAGCTGCGGGCCATCTCGGCCGCCTCCTCGACGCTGAGTCCCCAGGGATGGTAGAGGTCGAGGTCGGGGACCGACTTCGCCAGCTTGTCGGCATCGGGCAAGCCGGCGCAATCGTCCTCCGCGGTGTAGCGGGCGATGGTGAGGGCTTTTTCCACCGTGCTTTTCAGGGCCGCTTCCGAAAGGTCGGAAGTCGAGGCGTGGCCGCGTCGCTGGCCGATGTAGACGGTGACGCTGGCGCCCTTGTCCTTGTTGTACTCGATGGTTTCGATCTCGCCCTTGCGCACTGCCACGGTCTGGCCGAATCCCTCGGAGATTTCCGTGTCGGCGGCGGTCGCGCCGCTGGCGGTGGCGTGGTCGATGACCAGGCGCGAGAGGCTCGCCAACTGGTCGCGGGTATAGCTGAATTGGGAGGAGGACATGGGTTCTCTAGAACAGGATCGCGACGTCGCGCATACGTTTTTGTGAGGGTGAAACTAGAATGACGATGATAACAGCAACCGAAAGCCCTACCGTGCGCCTGATCGACCCTGATGCCGAGCTGGAATTCGACCCCGACGAGGTCTATGACGGTCCCAGCAAGAGCCAGCAAAAACGCGACGTCGAAGCCCTGCAAGCGCTGGGTGAGGCCCTGGTCAAACTTCCCGATGCGCAGTTCAAGCGCATCGAGTTGCCGGACGACCTGCGTGCGGCGGTGGCCGAATGCCGCAGGATCACCCAGCACGGTGCCTTGCGCCGGCAGAGGCAATACATCGGCAAGCTGATGCGCAGCATCGACCCGGCGCCGATCCAGGCGCAGCTCGACGTTTTCAACGGGGTGTCGGCGGCGGAGAACGCCAAGCTGCACCAAGCCGAGAAATGGCGCGACAGGCTGATCGCCGAGAATGAGGCGCTGACCCTGTTCCTGAACAATTTTCCCGACACCGACGCGACGCACTTGCGGCAACTGATCCGCAATGCGCGCGACGAGGCTGCGCGCAACAAGCCGCCCAAGGCCTTTCGGGAGATTTTCCGGGTGATTCGGGAAGTCATGCAAAAAGCGGATTGATCCGCGAAGGACGCGAAGCGACGCAAAGAAGAGCAAATGCAAGATCAATCCGCGAATAGAGCGAATCGAGGGGAATCAGGGTCTGGTTTGACTCGCGCCTGTTGGTCTCATTCGCGATCAAGCTTTTCCCTTTGCGTTGCTTCGCGTCCTTCGCGGTAAAAAAGCTTACGAACCAGGAGACAGTCATGTGGGGACGCGCCAAAAAAATACTGCTTAGTCTGCCTTTCCTGATCGTGGCAGGGCTGTACGCGCTGTATCTGGTATTCGGATTTTTCCTGGTCAACCCGCTGGCGCAGAAGCTGCTGCCGTGGATCGGCGAGGACAAGCTCGCCAGCCAGCTCAGCGTGCAGCAGGTGAAGTTCAATCCGTTCACGCTCGAAGCCACGGTCGACGGTCTCAAGCTGGCGCAGATGGACGGCCAGCAACTTGCCGGATTCGACCGGCTGTACGTCAACCTCGAAAGCTCCGGACTGTTCCGTTTCGCCTGGCGCTTGCGCGACGTGCAGCTCGACGGGCCGATCGCCTTTTTCGAAGTCGCGCAAGGCGGCAAACTCAACTGGGCGGATCTCATCGCCAAGCTCAACGAGGACAAGAAGCCGCCGTCCGACACCATGCCGCGGGTACTGGTCGAGCGCATCAGGATCACCAACGGCGACATCGCCTACACCGACGCCAATCGTCCTGGCGAGCCTTTCAAGGTGGTGCTGGAGCCGCTCGGACTCGAGCTCGACGGCCTGTCGACCCTGCCCGAGGACCGCGGCGACTACCTGATTGCCGCCGAACTGCCGGAACATGGCGGCAGACTCAGATGGAAGGGCGATGTCGCGCTGAATCCGGTCGCCTCGAGCGGCGAGGTCGCACTGGAGAATGTGCAAATCACCAATCTGCTGAATGTCATCAAGAGCCCGCGCAATTTCGAATTGCCTTCCGGCACGCTGGCTGCCGGTTTGCGCTACCGCTTCGACCTGCTGAGCGATCCGTCAGGCGAGGCGGTGCCCTCCCTGAATGTCGACGGTGCCAACCTGGTCCTGCAGAAGCTGGTGCTGGCGCATCGCGGCAGCGGGGAACCGGCGCTGCGATTGGAGCAAGCGCAGGTCAGGGATGCTGGCTTCGATCTGCTCCAACGCAAAATCGAGGTGGCGGGCGTCAGCCTGGTGGGCGGCAAGCTGGTGGTCAGCCGCGACGTCAGGGGCCAGCTGGACTTGCAGACCCTGTTTGCGGCGGCGGGAGGCCCGACCGCGGCCGAGCCGGCGGGCACGAAAACTGCGGCAGAGGAGGCGCCATGGAAAATCGGGGTGCGCGAAATCAGCGTGGCCGACTGGTCGGCCAGCTTCAGCGACCGCGGCTTTGCCCGGCCGCTGAGCGCCAGCATCGAGAACTTCGGCCTGAGCGCGGCACTGACCGGCGAGGTCGGTACCACCACCGCCATCGAGGTCGGCCCGGTCAACGCAGCGCTGGGGCCTGTCCAGTTGCGATCGGGTACGCAGCCGGTTGCGGCGCTGCAGAAATTGGCGCTGATCAACGCCGGCTTCAGCCTGGCGGACAACCGCCTGGCCATCGAGGCGGTGGAGTTGAACGGTCTCAAAACCACGCTTACGCTCGACAAGCAGAAGAATCTCAACTGGTCCGGCATCCTCGAACAGGCGCCTGGCGCAGCCGCAGCCGCGCCGGGCAAGAAGTCTGCGGACCCGGATGTCGCACCGATAGACGTGCGGCTGGCACGCCTCAGCCTCGACGGCATCGAGGTTGGCGTCGTCGACGAATCGCCTGCCACCCCGGTCAGGCTGGATATCGTCAAGGGCTCCGTCACTCTCAAGGACCTCAGCCTGGACATGGTCAGCGCGGTGCCGCTGAAAGAGCTGGAAATCCAGAGGAGAAAAGGCGTGGTGCCGCTGCAAGCCAGCTTTTCGCTGCGGCAGGGCGGCCGCCTCGACGCCCGCGGCACGGCGGTGCCGGCAAAGCGTTCGGGCACCCTGGATCTCGAGCTGTCGGGCCTGTCGCTGCAAACCTTCGCGCCCTACGTCAACCAGTTTGCCCGCCTCAATCTGCGTTCCGGTGCGGCATCCAGCCGCGGCAAGCTGGCCTACGCACAGACGAAAACCGGCATGAAACTGGATTACGACGGCGGCTTCGCGGTCGACGATCTGGCCATCACCGAAGAGGAGACCGGGGAAGCCTTCCTCGGCTGGAAGAAGCTCTCCTCCGACAGCCTTACCCTGGGTCTCGGCCCCAACCGCCTGCACATCAACGAACTTGTCGCGCTGAACCCCTTCGCCAAGATCATCATCTTCGAGGACCAGTCGCTCAACCTGAAGCGCATCCTGCGCAATCAGGAGACTGCCAAAGCGACTGACGACGAAGCACAGGCGGGAGCCGAGGCGCCCGTAGCAGCGACGGCCGAGGTTCCCGACACGCCGCGCGTGTCTGCGGCCGAGGCCGCCGCGCCCGCGTTCCCGATCGCGATCGAGCGCATACGCATCGATGGCGCCAACCTGGATTTTGCCGATCTGTCGCTGACGCCGCAGTTCGGTGCGTTGATCCATACCCTCTCGGGTGTCGTCAACGGCCTCTCGAACGAACCCGGCACGACCGCCCTGGTCGAACTCGACGGCATGGTCGACGATTACGGCTCGACGCGGATACGC
>JBAPWR010000079.1:0-4142 GCA_049283775.1 Thiobacillus sp. | reverse complement strand
GTCTCAATCCGCAGAATTATCTGAAGTGGGTGCTGGCGCCGACCGACCCGCGCGTGCTGCAGACGACCATGGCGCCGATGAACCCCGCCCTCTACTCAGGATGGATGGGAGCCGGAATGAACCCGGCCTCGTATGGACAAACCTGGCAGGGCCTGGCTGCCTATCCTTACGCCTACCCGGCGCCGAACCTCGTGCCGATGCCCGCCCCGGTTCCGATGCAGGCACCGGCCTGGCCGACCCTGGTGCCGTATGGCATGGTGCCGCAACCGGCCCCTGCTGCAGCCCCCAAGTAAGCGGGCTGGGCCACTCAAGGCGCCCCTCGTCGGGGCGTTTTGCTTTTGCAGCAAGCCAGCATCGTGGCCGCCCATGGCGACACAGTCTGCGCAATCACACCGACATGAACCTCGAGGACACAGATGAAAAACGACTATCCATCCGCCCGCCACGCTCCTTGGCCGCGCTGGAGCAAGTGGCTGATCACGCTGCTGATCATGGCCGCCGTGGGCAGTCTTATCTGGAGCCAGTTGCCGCGTGGCGCCTACCCCACCGACCTGTCGCGGGTGGGCGCGGGGAAACCCGCCCTGGTGCTGGCGCATGACGCGAATTTTGCCGCGGGCATGGCGGTGATGGAGTTGATGAACGTGATTCGCGATGACTATGCCGGGGAGGTCGAGTTTCTGGTCGCCCATCTCGGCATGCAGGATGGGCAGGCCTTTGCCCGTCGCCACGCTGCAGGGGATGGCAGCGTGCTGCTGTTCAGCGCGAAGGGCGAGCTCATCGACACACTGCACCAGCCGCAGACTGCCGACGCCCTGCGCCGGGCCCTGGCACAGGCATTCGGCCTGCTGGATTGCAGCCCGGGCGAAGCAGGGGACGCCTGCACCCCGCTACCCTAATCGACTGATTCGCGGCCCTGAAGCAAGGGCCTGAAATAGCGGGCACCGAACGCCACCGCCTGCTCGAGATTGAACAGGCTGTGGTTCTCCAGGTCGCCGCCATGCCAGTGCCCGGCGGCCTCCTCATCCTGCAGAAAAACCATTTCCATGCACAGGCTGTGAGCCGCACTGCCGCTGGGTGCCTGCCAGCGCACCCCGACCCTGACGCTCGGGGGGCGCGCGGCGATGATGCGTTCTCCGTCCAGTTCGATGTGGATCTGCGCATCCGTCACTCGGCAGCGCGATTCGATCGTCAGCGGCACGTCGAACATCGGCCCGACCGATAGCGCATCGACCGCGCACATGGCATGGATGGTCTGGCCGCTGACGTGAACGAGGTGTGGCGTGCTCTCGGTGGTGACGGGATAGGCACCGAGTATTTCGCGGCGATCCTCTGACAGCACCACCAGGTCATTCTCGCCCAGCCGTGCGAGGGCGGCATCGACCTGATCGCAGCCCACGCTCTCGGCCACCTCCTCACGTCCAGGCGGCCGGCCACGCATCACCAGTGAACGGATCACTGCCCGATGCAATTCCCTCAGCTCGGGTGGAAGCCGCGACTGGCGGGCCTTCAGGGGAAGCAACTGGTTCAGGCGCTGGACCGATTGTTCTACAGGATCAGAAACGGCGCACTCCAGTCAGAATCGGAATCCCAGGTAAAACGCCTGGATCACGGCCGCGACTCGAACTTGTAGTAGCGGTTTTCGAGAAAGCGCGTCACATCGCTGACTTCCTCCTCGCTCCAGGGCAGTTTCATATAGCGCGCCCAATCGACGACCCTTGCATGAAGATCCTCGAGGGAGCGGGCGCTCTGCTTGCTGCGGATGTGGACGACGCTTTCGTGGCAGACCATGCAATGGTTTTCGTAGAGAAGCTGGCCGCGCGGGCGGGCTTCCGGATCGATACGCTGCGCTGCGGCATCGGCGCGATCGGCTTGGGTTTCCTCCTCCGCTGGCGCGACAGGCGGCTCGACGCCGGGATTGGACAGGGCCATGACGGCAAAGCCCGTGGCGAGCAAAACGGCGGCGACGATGAACTTGGTTTGCATGGCGGAGCCCGGTCGATCTGCGTAGTTGTGTGTGCCGAAACCCGAAGCGAAAAAGGCGCGCAACGAGCCTGCGCGATCATCTTGCCTCAGTTGCCTGCCTGCATCAACCCGGTGTGGAACGGCGTTTGCGGGCTGCGCATCGCCGTCCCGCCGATTGACGCCATCGGCCGATTCATCGATGATTTTCAAATCGGGTCGGCTTGTCCGATTTGACCCGCAAGCAAAAATTCAGACCGATAACAAGGAGGAGACCATCATGCCGCAAACGAAATTCCTGCTCGACGAATCCGAGATCCCCAGCCACTGGTACAACGTCGTCGCCGACATGCCCAACCGCCCGGCGCCGCCGCTCGGTCCGGACGGCAAGCCGATCGGCCCCGAGGCGCTGGCGGCGATCTTTCCGCCCAGCCTGATCGAGCAGGAGATGTCGGCCGAACGCTGGATCCCGATCCCCGAGAAGGTGCGCGAGATCTATCGCCTGTGGCGCCCCTCGCCCTTGTTCCGCGCCCACCGCCTGGAAGCCGTGCTCGGCACCCCGGCAAAGATCTACTACAAATACGAGGGCGTCTCGCCGGCCGGTTCGCACAAGGTCAACACCTCGGTGGCGCAGGCCTACTACAACGCCGAAGCCGGCATCAAGCGCATCGCCACCGAGACCGGCGCCGGCCAGTGGGGCTGCTCGATGGCGCTGGCCGGGCAGATGTTCGGCCTCGAGGTCCGCGTCTACATGGTCAAGGTCAGCTACAACCAGAAGCCCTACCGCCGCTCGATGATGCAGACCTGGGGTGCCGAGGTGTTCGCCAGCCCGAGCGTGGAAACTCAGACCGGCCGCGACGCCCTCGCCGTGGATCCGGACAACATGGGCTCGCTCGGCCTGGCGATTTCCGAGGCGGTGGAAGATGCCGCCTCGCGTCCCGACACCAACTACGCCCTCGGCTCGGTGCTCAACCACGTCATCCTGCACCAGACGGTGATCGGCCTGGAGGCGAAGAAGCAGTTCGAGAAGGCCGGCGACTACCCCGACATGATCTTCGCCCCCTGCGGCGGCGGCTCCAACTTCGGCGGCGCAGCCTTCCCCTTCTTCGCCGACAAGGCCGCTGGCAGGAACGTCCGCCTGGTCGCGGTCGAGCCCTCGTCCTGCCCGACCCTGACCCGCGGCCACTACGCCTACGACTTCGGCGACACCGCCAAGCACACGCCGATGATGCTGATGTACACCCTCGGCCACGACTTCATGCCGCCCGGGATCCACGCCGGCGGCCTGCGCTACCACGGCGACTCGACGCTGGTGTCGCAGCTCTATCACGAGAAGCTTGTCGAGGCGGTGGCGGTGCCGCAGCTCGCCACATTCAAGGCCGGGGTCATGTTCGCGCGCGCCGAGGGCATCGTCCCTGCGCCGGAATCCGACCACGCCATCGCCGCCTGCATCGACGAGGCCCTGCGCTGCAAGGAAAGCGGCGAAGCGAAGACGCTGTTCTTCAATCTGTCCGGCCACGGCCACTTCGACATGGCGGCCTATGACAGCTACTTCAGCGGCAAGCTGGAAGACTTCGACTATCCGGAAGAGGCGATCCGCGCCGCGCTCGAGCGTCTGCCGAAAGTGGCCTGAGCGATGACGCGTCCGATGTCTCTCATTAACGAGCCTCTCCGCCCATGAACAGCACGCCGCCGACCCTGTCCGGCTACGTCGAGTCGCGGCTGCGGGCGGGCGTCTCGCAGGCGGTGATCAAAGGCGAGTTGCTCGCGGTCGGCTGGACCGATAAGGAGGCGGACGCAGCCTATCGCGACGCGCTGGTGGCGATCGGCCTTCCCCTCCCGGAGGCAGGCAATCGGCTGGCTGCGGAAAAAAAGTCGTCCACCGTCGACATCGTCATCAACTTCTTTTCCTTCATCCTCCTCGGCATCGTCGCCACCGCGCTCGGCACGCTGTGGTTCCAGATCGTCGAGCGCAGCTTTCCCGATCCGCTCGCGGCCATCGGCGGCAGCGATCAGTGGGGCCTGACGCGCGTCATCCACCATGCCATTGCCTCGCTCGTCATCGCCTTCCCGCTCTACCTCGCCGCTCTGCGTCTGTGGTTCCGCAAGTTTCGCGAGGACGAAAACCGCTCCGAGTCGGCGCTGTCGAGGTGGCTGACCTACCTGGTGCTGCTGGTCGCCTC
>JBAPWR010000078.1:0-6246 GCA_049283775.1 Thiobacillus sp. | reverse complement strand
CGCGCAGCGCGGCGGCGCATCAGTTCGAACACTCGCTGGAGGTGCAATTGCCCTTCCTGCAGCAGGTTTTGGGCGATTTCCAATTGCTGCCGCTGGCAGTGGGCGACGCCACCGCAGAAGAAGTCGCCGAAGTGCTGGAACGCGTCTGGGGGGGCGATGAAACCCTGATCGTCATCAGTTCCGATCTGTCGCATTTCCTCCCCGACGCATTGGCGCGCCAGATCGACCGCAAGACTGCCGACGCCATCGCCGCGATGAATCCGCACCTCAACCACGAGCAGGCCTGTGGCGCCACGCCGGTCAACGGGCTGCTGCTGGCTGCGCGCAGGCATGGACTGCGCGCAGTGGAACTGGACGTACGCAATTCCGGCGAAACCGCGGGCGACCCCGAACGGGTAGTCGGTTACGCAGCATTCGCCTTCGTTCCGGCGCAGGATCCGGCCAAGGATGAGGACGAGAAAGGTGAAATCCTGCTCAAGCTGGCACGCGCAGAGATCGGTCAGCATCTCGGGCATGCCCTGCCCGTTCCGCCATCTGCCGACTGGCTGCAGCAACCCGGAGCAAGCTTCGTCACGCTGACCAAGATGGGCGATTTGCGGGGCTGCATTGGCTCGCTCGAGCCACATCGCCCCTTGGGCGAAGACGTCCGGGCCAATGCTCTGGCCGCGGCATTTCGCGACCCGCGCTTCATGCCGCTCGCGCGCGAGGAATTCAACGACATCCGCGTCGAAGTCTCGCTGCTGTCAGCTAGCGAATCCCTTACGGTCGGGAGCGAGGACGAGGCGCTAAGCGTGCTGCGGCCGGGCGTCGACGGCCTGATATTCGAGTATGCCCAGCACCGCAGTACTTTCCTGCCGCAGGTCTGGGAGCAACTGCCCGAGCCGCTCGAGTTTCTCGCGCATCTCAAGCGCAAGGCCGGCCTGCCGCAGGATTTCTGGGCTGCGGACGTACGCCTTTCGCGCTATACCGTTAGCAAGTGGAAGGAACAGGGAGGTCGCCCATGAGCATCCCCGAATCGCATTTCGCGGCGCGCTGGTGGCATGCGTTGCCTGACGGCCGCATCCAGTGCGACCTCTGTCCGCGCGACTGCAAGCTGCACGAGGGCCAGCGCGGCCTGTGCTTCGTGCGCAAGATGGAAGGCGGCCGGATGGTGCTGACCACCTACGGCCGCTCCTCCGGATTCTGCATCGATCCGATCGAGAAGAAGCCGCTGAATCACTTTTACCCCGGTTCGTCGGTGTTCTCCTTCGGCACCGCCGGCTGCAATCTCGCCTGCAAGTTCTGTCAGAACTGGGACATTTCCAAGTCGCGCGAGACTGACACCATGGTGGACCGGGCCCTGCCCGAGGAAATCGCCCGGGCGGCAGAGCAAGGTGGCTGCGAGAGTGTTGCCTTCACCTACAACGACCCGGTGATCTTCGCCGAATACGCGATGGATGTGGCCGACGCCTGCCATGCACGGGGCATCAAGACCGTTGCCGTCACCGCCGGCTACATGCACGACGAGGCCCGGCGTGAGTTTTATTCGAAAATCGACGCAGCCAACGTCGATCTCAAGGCCTTCACCGAGACGTTCTACTTCAAGCTGACCGGTGCGCATCTGCAACCCGTGCTCGACACCCTGGTGTATCTCAAGCGCGAGACCGACGTCTGGCTCGAGATCACCACCCTGCTGATCCCCGGCCACAACGACAGTGATGCCGAGATCGCGGCGATGAGCCAGTGGATCCTGCGCGAGCTGGGTCCCGACGTGCCGCTGCACTTCTCCGCCTTCCATCCCGACTGGAAAATGATGGATGTGCCGCCGACGCCGCCCGCCACCCTGACCCGCGCCCGCGACATCGCGCTGAAGGCCGGCCTGCATTACGTCTATACGGGCAATGTGCACGACACCACCGGCGGCACCACCTTCTGCCCGTCCTGCCACGAGCCGCTGATCGTGCGCGACTGGTATCGCATCGACGATTACAAGCTCACCCCCGACGGCCGTTGCCCGCATTGCGGCAGCGCCATCGCCGGCCGCTTCGGCGCGTTCAGCCATCCCTTCGGCAACCGCCGCATTCCGGTCGCCATGCATCGGGATCAGCGGCCATGAGCAGCGCGACCCTGGTCCATATCCCGGCCGGCACGGCCACGGTCGAAGGCATGCTGGAGATTCCCGTGGATGCCGTCGGGCTGGTGCTGTTTGCCCACGGCAGCGGCTCCTCGCGCCATTCGCCGCGCAACAACTATGTCGCCGGCGTACTGCGTGATGCCGGCGTTGGCACGCTGCTGATGGATCTTTTGACCCCGGACGAGGACCGTGACTATTCGCGCCGCTTCGATATCGGTCTGTTAACCGGGCGTCTGCTCGATGCCGCTCACTGGACCGCTGCGCAAGACGCGACGAAAAATCTACCGCTCGGTTTCTTCGGCGCCAGCACCGGCGCGGCCGCTGCGCTGGAGGCCGCAGCCAGACTCGGTACGGCGACGCGTGCCGTCGTATCCCGCGGCGGCCGGCCCGATCTGGCCAGCGAGCAGGCTTTGGCGGGCGTCACCGCGCCGACGCTGCTGCTGGTGGGCGGCTACGACGACGGCGTCATCGATCTCAACCAGCTGGCCTACGACCAGTTGCGCTGCGAAAAGGAGATGGTGATCGTTCCAGGCGCAACCCACCTGTTCGAGGAGCCGGGCACGCTGGAAGCGGTGGCAAGCCGGGCGGCGGGCTGGTTTGCGGAGCATCTGCCGGCTTAGCATCGGTCTGGATGGAGGGGCGCCCGCGCCCAGAACTTCGCATTCTTGCGACCGCCGCAGCATCGGTGCTGGCTGCTGCGTGATTTCTCCGCTGCGCCAAGGCCGAACCGATCCGCGCATGCCTACACCGACCGCAATAGCCGTGGCATCATGAAACGCATGCCTGCTGACCAATCCAACGCCATCTTCGTCGCCCGCGGCCTGACCAAGGTCTACCACATGGGCGAAGTCGAGGTGCACGCGCTGCGCGGCATCGACCTCACCCTTTATCGTGGCGAGCTGGTGGTGCTTCTCGGCCCCTCGGGCAGCGGCAAGTCGACCCTGCTCAACATCCTCGGCGGACTCGACGCACCAAGCGGCGGCGAGGTGCGTTACCTCGACCATATGTTGACCGGCGCGTCCGAGGCCGAACTTACCCGCTTTCGCCGCGAGCATGTCGGCTTCGTCTTCCAGTTCTACAACCTGATCCCCAGTCTGACGGCGCGCGAGAACGTCGCAGCGGTGACGGAGATTTCGACTTCGCCGATGCGGCCGGAGGATGCGCTGGCGCTCGTCGGTCTCGGCAACCGGCTCGATCACTTTCCCGCCCAGCTCTCGGGTGGCGAGCAGCAGCGGGTGGCGATCGCCCGCGCCGTCGCCAAGAACCCGGCGGTGCTGTTGTGCGACGAACCCACCGGCGCGCTGGATTCCGCCACCGGTGTGGTGGTGCTGGAAGTGCTGGAAAAGGTCAACCGCGAACTCGGCACCCTGACTGTACTGATCACCCACAACGCCGGCATCGCCGACATGGCTGACCGGGTGATCCGCCTGTCGGACGGCCGCATCGGTGAGGTCCACAGCAACGCAGCGAAAAAGGCCGCGCATGAGTTGAGCTGGTAAGCATGCGCGCCCTCGACCGCAAACTCCTCCGCGAACTCTGGCACCTGCGCGGCCAGGTGCTGGCGATCGCCGCGGTGATCATGGGCGGCGTCGCCACCATGGTGATGTCGCTCTCCACCTACGACTCGCTGACCTCCACACGCGACCGCTTCTACAGCGAATACCGCTTCGCCGAGGTTTTCAGCGGCCTCAAGCGTGCGCCCGAGCCGGTGGCCGAGCGACTCGCCGAGCTGCCCGGGGTGGAACGGGTGGAAACGCGGGTACGGGCCGGCGTCAAGCTCGAGGTCGCCGGCTTTACCGACCCCATCACCGGTCTGCTGCTGTCGCTGCCGGACCTCGGCGAGCCGCTGCTCAATGCGCTGCACATCAAGCGCGGACGCATGGTGCAGCCTTGGAGCACGGACGAGGTGGTGCTCTCCGACACCTTCGCCGATGCCCACGGCTTCCAGCCCGGCGATACCCTCGCCGCCATCGTCAACGGCAAACGCAAGCAGCTCACCGTGGTCGGTGTCGCGGTATCGCCCGAATATGTCTACCAGATCGCGCCGGGCTCGATGTTTCCCGATTTCAAGCGCTACGGCGTACTGTGGATGGGGCGCAATGCGCTGGCCGCAGCCTATGACATGGAGGGCGCCTTCAATCAGGTGAGCCTGACGCTGGCGCGCGGCGCCCACCAGCAGGACGTGATCGACCGCGTCGATGCCGTGCTCGGGCCCTACGGTGGAACCGGCGCCTACGGACGCGAGGACCAGTTCTCCAACCGCTTTCTGAGCGAGGAGCTGAAGCAGCTGCAGACCACGGCCACGGTGTTCCCTGCCATTTTCCTTGGCGTCGCGGCCTTTCTGCTGAACGTGGTGCTGAGCCGCCTGATCGCACTGCAGCGCGACCAGATCGCCATCCTCAAGGCCTTCGGTTACCCCTATGCGACGATCGGCGCGCACTACGTCAAGCTGGTCCTGCTGATGACGGTGCTTGGCGTGGCGGGCGGCGTGGCGCTCGGGGCCTGGTTCGGACAGGGGCTCTCCAACGTCTACATGGAAACAACTTTCCGTTTCCCCTACCTCGACTACCGGCTCGATGCCGGGGTGATCCTGATCGCCCTCGGCATCAGTGCCTTCGCGGCGGTCAGCGGCACGCTGTTTTCGGTTGCGCGAGCGGTACGGCTGCCGCCGGCAGAGGGCATGCGCCCGGAAATGCCGGTGGCCTATCGCACCACCGTGGTCGAGCGCATCGGCCTGCAGCGCTGGCTTGCGGCGCCGACACGGATGATCCTGCGCCACATCGAGCGGCGTCCGCTGAAGTCGCTGCTGACGGTGCTGGGTATCGCCTGCGCCTGCGGCCTGATGATGGTGGGCAACTACCAGAAGGGCGCGATCGACTTCATGGTCGACGTGCAGTTCAAGCAGGCGGCGCGCGAGGACCTGGCGCTGACCTTCATCGAGCCGACTTCGGGCCGCGCGCTGCACGAACTCGCTGCGCTGCCGGGTGTCGACTTCGTCGAAGGCTTTCGCGACGTACCGGCGATCCTGCGCTTCGGCCAGTATCAGCATCGTGCGGCACTGTTCGGCATCCAGCCGGAAGGCCAGCTGCACCGCTCGCTCGACCGCACGCTGCAGCCGGTGGCGCTGCCGCCTGGAGGCGTGGTGCTGACCGACCACCTGGCGAGCGAGATCCTGCACGTGACACCGGGCGACATGCTGACGGTCGAGGTTCTCGAAGGCCGCCGCCCGGTGCTGCAGGTCCCGGTGCTTGGCATCACCAAACAGTATCTCGGCGTCTCAGCCTACATGCAGCAGGATTCGCTGAATGCCCTGATGCGCGAAGGCAACACGGTATCAGGCGCCTATCTGGCGGTGCAGCCGGGCACGGAAGCCGAACTCTACGCCAGGCTGCACGAGCGGCCGCGCGTGCTCGGCATGGTCGCCAACAAGGCCGCGATCCAGAGCTTCTACGCCACCATTGGCGAGTTCATCCTGTTCTACAATCTGGTGGCCACCCTGCTCGCCGGCGCCATCGGCTTCGGCGTGGTCTACAACAGTGCGCGCATCGCGCTGTCGGAGCGTGGCCGCGAGCTCGCCAGCCTGCGCGTGCTGGGCTTCACCCGTGGCGAGATCGCCTATATCCTGCTGGGTGAGCTGGCGCTGCTGACGCTGGCGGCGATTCCCGTCGGCTTCCTGGTCGGCGTCGGGCTGGTCGGTATCCTGGTGATAGCGTTCCAGAACGAGCTCTACCGGCTGCCTTTGCTGCTGACCCCGGAAAACTATGCGATGGGCGCGGCGGTCGTCATCGTTTCGGCACTGCTTTCCGGGCTACTGCTCTGGCTGCGCCTCGGCCGGCTCGACCTCGTGGCGGTACTCAAGACACGCGAATAGGACATCCAGCGGACATGCAATTGCGCGCGAAAATCGGAATTCTTGGGACTGCCGCCATCGTGGCGGCAGGCCTGGCGCTCGGCTTGATGCCGCGCGCACAGCGGGTGGACATGGCCGAAGTGAAGCGTGCACCGCTGGTGGTGACGGTCGAGGAAGAGGGCAAGACCCGTGTCATGGAACGTTATCTGGTGTCAGCGCCGGTAAGCGGCTACGTCCGCCGCAGCACCCTCGAGGCCGGCGACGCGGTCGAGGCCGGACAGGT
>JBAPWR010000077.1:0-4966 GCA_049283775.1 Thiobacillus sp. | reverse complement strand
AAGACGAAGACCTGGCCGTGGATGTCGCCGAGGTAGTGCGAAAAGGCGATGAAGTTCATGTTCACCGCCAGCAGCATGAGCTCGATCGCCATCAGCAGGATGATGACGTTCTTGCGGTTGAGGAAGATACCCAGCACGCTGATGGCGAACAGGATGCCGCCCAGAACGAGGTAATGCGACAGGGAAATCATGTGCGCGCTCCTCTGGAGCGGTGAAGGGTGAAGGGTGAAGGGTGAACGGTGCGTGTCATGCTTGCCCCTCCTCCTCGCCTGCGCCCGGCCTTTTCTCGGCCTGCATTTTCACGATGCGCAAACGATCGTTGCGCTTGACCTTCACCTGCTCGGCCGGATCGATGTACTTGCTGTCCTTGCGGCGGCGCAGGGTCAGGGCGATGGCGGCGACGATGGCGACCAGCAGGATGACCGCGGCCAGTTCGAAGGCGAGGACATAATCGGTGTAAAGCAGGCGCCCGAGTTCCTTGGTATTGCTGTAGTCGGCCGGCCTGGGCGCGGGCGTGGCGATGACGGCATTGCCGAAGTGGCGGGCACCGAGGATCAGCGCCATTTCGATCATCAGCAGGACCGAGACGAAGCCGGCGATCGGCAGGTAGTCCCAGAATCCCTCGCGCAACTTGTCGAGGTTGATGTCGAGCATCATCACCACGAACAGGAACAGCACCATCACCGCGCCGACATAGACCAGCACCAGGACGATGGCGAGGAACTCGGCCTCGAGCAGCATCCACAGTCCTGCCGCGGTGAAAAAGGCCAGCACCAGGTAGAGCGCCGCATGCACCGGGTTGCGCGAGGAGATGACGCGCAGCCCGGCGAACACCAGGATGGCGGCAAAGAAGTAGAAGATTGCGGTCGTGTAGTTCATTTTGTCTTGTCAGCGTGATCGCGTGCCGTGGCGGCTAACGATACTTCGCATCCTCGGCCCGATCCCTGGCGATCTGTTCTTCATATTTTTCGCCTACGGCCAACAACATGGGCTTGGTGTAATAGAGGTCGCCGCGTTTCTCACCGTGGTATTCGAGGATGCGGGTTTCGACGATCGAGTCGACCGGGCAGGATTCCTCGCAGAAGCCGCAGAAGATGCACTTGGTCAGGTCGATGTCGTAGCGCGTGGTGCGGCGCGTGCCGTCCTCGCGCTTCTCCGATTCGATGGTGATGGCCAGTGCCGGGCACACCGCCTCGCACAGCTTGCACGCGATGCAGCGCTCCTCGCCGTTGGGGTAGCGGCGCAGCGCGTGCAGCCCCCTGAATCGCGGGCTCTGCGGCGTCTTCTCTTCGGGGAACTGCACCGTGATCTTGCGCGCGAACAAATGACGCCCGGTGAGCATCATGCCGCGCAGCAACTCGATCAGGAGCAGGCTACCGAAGAAATTGGTGATCCGTTTCATGGCGCGCTCAGTGGAAGAGATGGCCGTACGGCGTCTGCATCATGCCGCCGACGACGACGATCCAGACGATGGTGATGGGGATGAACACCTTCCAGCCCAGGCGCATGATCTGGTCGTAGCGGTAGCGCGGGAAGGTGGCGCGGAACCACAGGAAAAGGAACAGCACGAAGCCGGTCTTCAACAGCCACCAGACGATGCCATCCGGCAGGAAGGTCACCGGCGACAGCCAGCCGCCGAGGAACATCAGCGTGGTCAGCGCGGCGATCAGGATCATGTTGGCGTATTCGGCGAGGAAGAACACCGCGAAGGCCATGCCTGAATACTCGACGTGGAAGCCGGCAACGATTTCCGACTCGCCCTCGGCGACGTCGAAGGGCGCGCGGTTGGTCTCCGCCACGCCGGAGATCAGGTACACCAGGAACAGCGGGAACAGCGGCCAGATATACCACTGGTGCAGCCCGCCCGACTGGCCCTGGACGATGTCGATCAGGTTGAGCGACTGCGAAGCCATCAGCACACCGACCAGCGCGAAGCCCATGGCGATCTCGTACGAGACGATCTGTGCCGCCGAGCGCATCGCGCCGAGGAAGGCGTACTTGGAGTTGGACGCCCAGCCCGCGATGATCACGCCGTAGACGCCCATCGAGGTGATCGCCAAGACATACAGCAGGCCGGCATTGATGTTGGCCAGCACCAGGGTATCGGTGAAGGGAATCACTGCCCAGGCCGCCAGCGCCGGGGCGATGGCGAGAATCGGACCGAGGATGAAAAGGCCCTTGTTGGCGCCGGAGGGGATGATGATTTCCTTCATCAACAGCTTCAGGCCGTCGGCGATCGGTTGCAGCAAGCCCTGGAAGCCCACGCGGTTCGGGCCGATGCGCACCTGCATCCAGCCGATGATCTTCCTTTCCGCGTAGGTCAGATAGGCCACGCCCAGCATCAGCGGGACGATCAGCGCAAAAATCTTGATCAGCGTCCAGGCAACGGTTTGAATGGTCGACCAGTCCATGCCCATCGTCTCCATCAGACCGGCTCCACCGTGATCGTGCCGAACATCGGTCCGAGCCCTGCGGTCAGCGGATGGCCGCTGGGAACGCGGATGCACTCGTCGGGCAACAGGTCATCGCATTCGACCTTGAGGGTGAGCGCGCTGGCGCTCTGGCGCAGCGAGACGTGGCCGTTCACCTTGAGGCCGAGCCGGGCGATCAGGCGGCTGTTCATGCGAGCCACCGGCAATGCTGCGTCGAGCGTCATCTGCAGCGACGGCGCACGCCGCACCACCGCATCGGTCTGGTAGATCGGCACCTCGGCGACCCGCTCCAAGCCTGTGCTGACCACAGGCGGCCTCACGGCGACGCCGTGCACTTCATTATTGAGGAAGGCCTGCACCGACCCGATGGGCGTTTCGCCCAGGGCCTCGCGCAGCACCTCCCTGGAGTCGTTGAAATCGAATCCTGACAGTCCGAGCAGGTTGCCGAGCACCCGCAGGACCTTCCATGCCGGCCTTGCTTCGCCGAGGGGTTTCACCACTGCGTTGAAGCTTTGCACCCGGCCTTCGGTATTGACGAAAGTGCCGGAAGTCTCGGTCCACGGCGCGATCGGCAGCAGCACATCGGCGTAGTCCAGCGACCTGCCCTTGTAGGGCGACATCACGACGACGAAGTCGGCGCCATCGATCGACCGCATCGCGGAGACCGGATCATGGGTATCGAGTTCAGCCTCGACCCCGAGCAGCAAATAGGCGCGCAATGAGCGGGCCAGCATCTGCTGGGCATTCAGCCCCTTGATCGCGGGCGAGCCGAGCGCGCCATGACCGGGGACGGCGCCCACTGCGACGGCGCCGACGCTGTTGGCCGCCTCGCCCAGTACGCCGACGCTGGCCCCGGCGAGACGCGCCACTTCCTGCGCCAGCAGGTGTATCTGGGAATAATCCGGGTGATGCTGCGCCATGTTGCCGAGGAACACGGCACGGGTCTCGCCACCGGCAAGGCTCTCGGCCATTTTGCTCGCAACCTCGTCGACCACGCCTTGCCTGGCAATCTCGGGTATCGGGGCTTTCTTCAGTTCGGCCAGTGCACGGCATACCCCGGCAAGCGCCGCCACCATCTGCGAAGGTGCGACGATGCGCTTGGCATGCACCCTGCCGAGGAATTCATCCTCCGCGGCATTGATCAGGTTGAGTTGCCCCGACCAGCGCACCGATTCGCGGATGCGGTGCGCCATCAGCGGATGGTCCTTGCGCAAGTTGGAACCGATCACCAGCATGCGGTTGAGTCGCGACATGTAGGTCACCGGCATGCCCAGCCAGAATCCGCCGCTCGCGTGGTCGTCGAGGCTGAAGTCGGCATGGCGCAGGCGGTGGTCGACGTTGCCGCTGCCCATCTCGCGCATCAGCTTCTGCAGCAGATAGAGCTCTTCGGCCGGGCGATAGGGCGTCGACAGGGCGCCGATCTCCTGCGGCGCGAACTGCTTGAGGCGATCGGCGACGAAATCGAGTGCGACCTTCCAGTCGGTCTCGATCCACTTGCCATCCTGCTTGATCATCGGCAGGGTCAGGCGCTCCGGGGTGTTCAGGCCTTCATAGGAATAGCGGTCGCGATCGGCCAGCCAGCACTCGTTGACGTCCTCGTTCTCGCGCGGCAACACCCGCATGACCTTGTTGTCCATGACGTGAACGGTCAGATTCGAGCCGAGGCTGTCGTGCGGGCTGATCGAGTGGCGACGCGACAGCTCCCAGGTGCGGGCACGATAACGGAACGGCTTGCTGGTGAGCGCGCCGACCGGACACAGGTCGATGACGTTGCCCGACAGTTCGGACGCCACCTGCGTCTCGAGGAAGGGCATGACCTCGGTGTGCTCGCCGCGCCCTGCCATGCCGAGCTCCATGATGCCGGCGATCTCCTGGCCGAAGCGCACGCAGCGGCTGCAGTGGATGCAGCGCGTCATGTCGGTGGCGATCAGCGGGCCGAGGTTCTTCTCGCGCACCACGCGCTTGACCTCGTGGTAGCGCGACGACGAGCCGCCATAGCCCACCGCCAGATCCTGCAGGGTGCATTCGCCGCCCTGGTCGCAGATCGGGCAGTCGAGCGGATGATTGATCAGGAGGAACTCCATCACGCTCTTCTGCGCGTTGATGGCGTATTCGGAACGGGTCTGCACCTTCATGCCGTCGGTCACCGGGGTCGCGCAGGCCGGCAGCGGCTTGGGGGCCTTCTCCACCTGCACCAGGCACATGCGGCAGTTGGCCGCGATCGACAACTTCTTGTGGTAACAGAAATGCGGGATGGTGATGCCCGCCGCGTTGGCCGCATCCATGATGGTCTTGCCGCTCTCGACCTGCAGCGGCTTGCCGTCTATTTCAATATTCAACATCGCCATCTGCTCAGACCATGCACTTTCTGTGCTCGACGTGATACGCGAATTCATCGCCGAAATGCTTGAGGAAGCTCTGCACCGGCATCGCCGCGGCGTCGCCCAGCGCGCAGATGGTATGGCCGCCGATGCGACCCGCCACACTGTTCAGCAGATCGATGTCGTCAGGCCTGCCCTGCCCGTGCTCGATGC
>JBAPWR010000076.1:0-2290 GCA_049283775.1 Thiobacillus sp. | reverse complement strand
GGTGTAGGCGCGCATGTGGCTGAACAGGAAGATTCGGCCGCGGCGGTCAGGCAATGCGTCTGGAAAAACGAAGCCCGGCGGCAAATGCATTGGCCGCAGGCACGCCACTGCGACTTGCGCTGAAGGCGGTTGCAGATGGCCGCTGCTCAGGAAGTAAGCTGCTCACGCTTCCTGTGCATGGATGGTTCAACGTCGCGGCAAGGTCGCTCAATTTGATGCTCGAGTCGCAGCCTATGGCTGTTCATGCAGGGGTTTTGATACCTCGCCCACAGACGGCGAGTCCGCGCCCGCATCACCCAGCCATTCCAGCACCCGCGTCTGCATGTAGTCGTAGAAGGGGTTGTACCTCAGGCGCAGCAACCAATCCGCCGGAATCCTCAACAGACCGCGCTCCCCCTTGGTCGCCATATCCCCGAGAAACACCTGGTCCTCGCCGTCGGGGGGCTGCTGGCCGTAGAGCGGGTCGTCGGGCGGAAAAGGCAAGGCCACATGCGACAGCGAAACGACCCCGCTCGGCCAGACAAGGTCGAGAGGTTTCGTTGCGGATGCCTCCAGCGAAAACGGCGCCCTGTAGCGCGCCACCATACGGGTGCTGTACGGATTCTCGTTGCCGACGAAGGTGACGGCGAACGGCAGCTGCGGGTCGAGCATCAGGCGATCGGTCAGCGGGCCCGGGTCGTCGATGAGAAACTTCGCCTTGATGGCCGCATTGCGGTTGATGTCGAACAACACCAATTCGTTGCGACCGGCAGGCAGTCCCTTCAGCAGGTGGTCGACGACGGCATCGGTGGTCACCGTCGCATCGACCGTCGACTTGAGCACCAGGATAGGCGGAAAACGCTCGAGCGCTGCCGGGTCGCGGGCCAGTGCCTGCATGCGCCTGCCCACTTCCGTGGTGATGCGGTGGACCTGCGCACCGGCATTGGTCGCGAAGGAGTTGTACTTGTAGGGATCGAACTCGTCCATGACCACCAGGTAGGCCAGCCCTCCCAGTCCGGGCAGTGCCGCCAGCGAATTCTTGAACCCGGCAAGCGCACCGGCCGGGTGGATCCTGATGCTTGGCGACACCAGCACCAGCCTCGCCGGCAGCGGTTTATCACCCGCCTCCAGGGCATCGAGGGTGTAGTTCATGGCCAGCGCCGCACCGGCGGAATAGCCGATGATGTGCAGCGGTTTCGATCCCTGCTGCGCTGCCAGATGCTCCATGCCGAGCCTGGCCGCGGCGGCCATGTCCTGCCAGGACACATGCCTGAGGCCGGATGGCACCGTGCCGTGCCCCGGCAAGCGCACCGCAACGACATGGTAACCCTGCTGGTTGAGCGTCTTGCCGAGGGCACGCATGGTGTACGGTGAATCCGACATGCCATGCAGCAGCAGCACGCCGCCGATCGCCGCTTCACGAGTCAGCTCGAAACTGTGATTCCATTTGACGGGTCGACGTTCCGGGTCTGCCGCGCTGCCGTAACTGTATCGTTCCAGCATGTGCGCGGGGCCGCGCTCCGTCTTGGCGTAGATGAGTTCGTCCAGTTGCTTGAACAACCTCTCTTCCAGCGCAAGATAGTCATCGAAGTTGCGCACCTTGCCAGTTTCCACCATGGCGGCAGTGAATTCTTCGCTGAGCGTTTCCGTATGCCAGAGCTTCAGCGCGGGTCGGCTGCTGCATCCCTGGACGAAAACCAGCAGCGCGGCCAGCAGCAGGCATTTGCCACAAAGCGCCAGCGAGCGGTTGAGTTGATCAGTCTTAGGCATCCGTTCCACCCTCAGCGCCCCCGCGTCAACACGAAGTAATGCGTGCCTTGCGGTGTCTGCAAAACGTAAAGCTCGCGGGTTTTCGGGATATCGCCACCGGTAAACCGCAAGTACAAGTCGTCGAAAAACTCCGGCGTCTCCAGGCTGAAATTGTGAAAATTCCGCGTCCGGTTCACCGGCGTCACGTCCACCAGTGACAACTGGTCGTTGCCCGGCTCAAGCAACTCGAGCACGCCCGCAGCCTGCATGACCTGGCCCGGGTTGGCGGGATCGAGCGTGCTTTCGCCCAGCCTCAGGCCGCGATTGATGACACGGCTGACCAGCAGTGCCCGATCATTCGACGAAACGTAGACCGTGACATTCTTCGCCAGCGCCTTGATCTCATCCTTGAATCGGCTGTTGAACTCCTCGTGATTGACGTCCGGCGCGGTCAGTACCACGTTCTCGATTTCCGTCTGCGCATCGGCAAGATCGGCATCCTGGTACAGGACACCGAAGGCATCGACGACGACCTGGGCACCCATGCTGTTCGCCATCAGCC
>JBAPWR010000075.1:0-6461 GCA_049283775.1 Thiobacillus sp. | reverse complement strand
CGTTCATCGAGCAACAGATCGCCGCTACGGAGAACCGGATTTCAATTCTGCTCGGGCGCGATCCCGCCGCGGTTGCACGCGGCAGAACCATCAACGAACTGGTTGTCCCGCTCATCCCCGAGGGCCTGCCGTCCACGCTGCTGGAACGACGGCCGGACATCCTGCAGGCCCAGCAGAATCTGATTGCGGCGAACGCCAACGTGGGCGCGACGCGCGCGCTCTACTATCCGACAATCTCGCTCACCGGCGTGCTCGGTTCGATCAGCACATCCGCCGGCAACTTCCTCACCGGGTCGGCTTCCGCCTGGTCGCTGGGCGCAGGGCTGACGGGGCCGATCTTCACCGCCGGCGCAATCGAGGGCCAGGTTCAATCCGCCGAAGCGCAGAAGCTGCAGGCGCAGCTTGGCTACCAGCGGACAATACTGAATGCATTTCGCGAAACCAACGATGCGCTCGTCGGCGCGCAGAAGACGGTCGAAAGCGCCGCCTTGCAGCGCGAGCGGGTTGACGCGCTGCGCGAGTTTGCACGCCTGTCCCGGCTCAAATTCGAAAACGGCATAATCGGCTACCTGGAGGTACTGGTTGCCGACAACGAGCTTTTCGCCGCCGAACTCGCACTGGTGCGTTCGGAGGCCGACCGCCACACGCAGGTCGTGAACGTCTATCAGGCCATGGGGGGCGGCTGGGTGGATGTCGCCGACTCGCTGACGCCGCGCCCGGTGGCGAGCAGCCAGCCGACCGCCGCCGCAGAAAAATAGCGCCCGCAGGCGGATTGAATTAAGGCAGGAACCAGGATTCAGGGAATGAGCGGCCGCAGGTTGCGAATTTCGAATGAGCCCCGGACCCCGGCACTGGCGTCAGTTTCTGTGACTGCTGCCTTCAAGACCTGACGCGATTCACGAGCCGCCCATCCGGGCAGACCCGCCCCGGACATCCGACCCCGGACGCCGGCTCATTCCTCATCCGCCGGAACGCTCAGGCGGCGTTTTTTCACCGCATCGGCGAGTATCCGCAGCAGCGGCACGGTATCGTCCCAGCCGATGCAGGCGTCGGTGATGGACTTGGCGTATTCGAGCGGCTGGCCGGGAATCAGATCCTGACGCCCGGCATTCAGGTGGCTTTCGATCATCACGCCGATGATGCGGGTGTCGCCACCGGCCACCTGGGCGGCGACGTCGGCACCGACCTCGATCTGGCGCTGGAACTGCTTGCTGGAATTGGCGTGCGACAGGTCGATCATCAGCTGCTGGCGCAGGCCGGCAGCGGCGAGCTCGCCGCAAGCCAGATTGACGCTGGCGGCATCGTAGTTCGGCGCCTTGCCGCCACGCAGGATGACGTGGGTGTCCTCGTTGCCGGAGGTGCTGAACACCCCGACGTGACCCGACTTGGTGATCGAGATGAAATGGTGGCGCGCCTGCGCCGCCTTGATCGCGTCGACCGCGATCCGCAGGCTGCCGTCGGTACCGTTCTTGAAGCCGACCGGACACGACAGCCCGGAAGCCAGTTGGCGGTGCGACTGCGACTCGGTGGTGCGTGCGCCGATCGCGCCCCAGCTCACCAGGTCAGCGATGTACTGCGGCGAAATCAGGTCGAGGAACTCGGTCGCGCAGGGCAGGCCGATCTCGTTGATTTCCAGCAAAAGTTTCCGCGCCAGGCGCAGGCCTTCGTTGATGTCGTAGCTCTCGTCGAGATGCGGGTCGTTGATCAGCCCCTTCCAGCCCACCGTGGTGCGCGGCTTCTCGAAATACACCCGCATCACGATGATCAGATCATGCGCCAGCTCGTCGGCCAGCGGCTTGAGCCTGCGGGCGTAATCCAGCGCCGCGTCAGGATCGTGGATGGAACAGGGACCGACGACGACGAACATCCGGTCGTCGGCCCCGCGCAGCACGTCATGGATCGCGCTGCGCGCGTGCGCGACATGCACGTGCACGGCCTCGTCGGCGCGCAGTTCGCGCATGATCTGCATCGGGGCAAGCAATTCGCCGCTTTGCTCGATGCGGGTGTCGTCGGTTCGGGTAACAGTCATTTGGGGCTCCAGTGAGGAATCTGGCCAGCGGCAGCGGCTTAAACAAAAAAACCGCCAGCGGGCTGGCGGTTTCGTCAAGGCGTTGGCTGTTCGTCTCAGCGCCTCCCGACCGCCTGTGGCGTGGGATAAAAGCGGCTAAAGAAAAACACCGTGGCATGATTCATGCCCCGGAGTTTACCAAAACCCGCCAGGCAGCTCCACCCCCGCGCTCAAGCCGGGGGGGAATCCTGCCGTACATGGTGCATTCCGATCCATCCTAAATTCGAGCTGTCAGGGTATTCACATGGCGATCAGCGCAGTCAACCAGCATTCCGCTAAGGACGCCCGGCGCAACATGCGCTTCGAGGTCTCGCAGCCCGCCATCATCGTCCAGCCCGGCCATGCCGAGATTGCCTGCGAAATTCGCGACTTCTGCATCGGCGGCCTGTTCCTCAAATTCACCAACCCGGACATCGCCATCGCCGCCCTGAGCAAGCGGGTTGAGGCAACCGTCGAGATCGTTTTCACCCAGCCCACCGTCAATTCGGGGCAGTCGTTTCGGGTCGAGGCGCAAATCAAGCGCCTGAGCCCGCAGGGGATCGGGGTCGCCTTCCTCAAACAGCCAGTCGATGCCCTGCGAGCCCTGCAAAAGCTGCGGCTGGCGGGGCACCGCCAGAAGTTCGCCGCCCTGCCCGATACCAAGGCCGACGTTGCATTGCGCGAAGCCTGCATCGGCTTGCTGAAAGAGACACTGGTCCAGTCCCTCGAACAGATGTCGCGCGTGCTCGGCGACCGGCTGGCACTGGCGGCCATGAATGCCCCCGGGATGACGGAGCACAGCGGCCTGCTCAACGCGCAAAGCGAATTTCCCCGCCATTCCGCGGCGATCCATTCGGCCTTCATGCAGCATGTACTCGATGCATTGAGCCAGCAAAAGCCGCCCGGTGCCCCCAAAGCCAACGGCGAGCTGGCACTGGTCGACGAGATGGATTTCGAAGAGTGGCTCGCCACCTCGGCGGAGGCAACCAAGCTTGAAGAGCTTTTTCACGACCAGCTGGCGGATATCGAGCCGCGCGTCGGCCAGCTATTCGGTTTCGCCTGCGATCACAGCAACAACCCGTTCGGCCCTTCGGTAATTGCCCACGCCTATCGCATCGCCATCGAGAGCGTGCCGGTTCTGACCAAGGCACGGCAGATCGCCTATACCACCCTGCGCGAAGTGCTGGCCGAGATGCTCGCTCCCTTGTACGCGGAACTGCTGGCGATGCTGCCGGTATCGGAACTCGAGAAGGCGCAGGACCAGCCGATCGTCTCGCCCGAGCCCGAGTCCAGGTCCGACGAGAATACGAGCCCCTCAGCCGAGACGCCCATCGAGCCCCAATCCGCGACAGACCAGCCTGGCAAGAATCCATCCCGTCCACAGGGCACGCTCAGCCGGCTTGCCGGGTCGCTGATGGACATGTTCCGCGGTAGCGGCGCTGCAGCAGCCCAGCCAGGGGCAGCGCCATCCGGGAGCCAAGGTGGCACAGCCGCATCGGGGACGGCGACAGGCGCTGGCCCGGGAGGCTCGACAGGCTCTGCCCCAGGCGCCGCCACAGGCACAGCCAATGCACAAGCCGGAACCGGCGCCGGCATTCCGGGCCTGGCAGAGTCTCCGGTATTGCAGCGCCTGGCGTCTGCCGGCGCACTGCCGCAGACACTGACGCACGAAATGCAGCGCTCGGTGCAGATGTTCGGTGCGCTGTTCGACACCATGCATGCGGAAAGGTCGATCAGCGAAGGCATGCGACCCTTCTTCAAGCAGCTTGAAACCAGTCTCATCAAGCTGGCGATGACCGACCCGGCATTCCTCGAGTCGCCCAGCCATCCGGCGCACAAGGTGCTCAACACCCTCGACCGCATCAGCATGATCGCCGGCGACAACGGCCAGATCACCGACGAGCGTCTGCTGCGCCTGATGAATCGCTGGACCGATCGCATCAATGCCGAAGCCGAGAAGAATCCAGGCGTATTCGAGGAAGCCCGCACGCAGCTGGAACGGGTGGTCAAGCCGCTGCTCAACGAGCGCGCCGCGCGGATTTTCCGTCTGCAGGAAATCTGCGAAGGCCGCCAGCACGTCGATCAAACCAAGCGCAGCATCATCGAGCGCTTGCTCCAGCGCATCGGCGACCGCTCCATTCCATCGGTCGTCATCGAACTGCTGAATGGCGGCTGGCGCAGCGTCCTGCTGATGACCGAATTGCGCGAGGGCGGAAGCAGCGCAGAGGCAGCCGACGCCTGGCTGGTTCTGCAAAAGCTCTGCGAATGGCTGTCGCCTGACAATGCGAACCCGCCCGCCACCGCGGAAGTGCAGTCGCTGCTGCAGGAAATCGACCAGGGCCTGACCCGTGTCAGCGCCGACAAATTCACCCAGGACCGCCTGATCGACCAGCTTGCCGCCGTGCTGCTCGACCAGGACAAGTCTCAGTACCAGTACACCACGGTCGAATCCAAGCTGGTCGACGCCGCTGAGAGCGTACCCCTGAATGCGGAACAGGATGAGCTTTCGGGTCGGCTGCGGGTCGGCGACTGGCTGCATTTCGACAAGGTCGATGCCCCGCTCAACCTGGTATGGATGGGATCGAGTCCGCCGATCCATGTGTTCGCCAACTACCGCGGCATCAAGAAACTCGAGCTGAAACAGCAGGACCTTCTGCAGGCACTGGAGAGCGGAAGTGCCGGATGGACCGAAGACATGGAACTGCCGCTGATGGATCGCTCCTACAGCGCGATGATCCAGAAAATGCAGCGCGATCTGGTCTGGCAATCGACGCACGATTCGACGACCGGCCTGCGCAACCGCAGAAGCTTCTTCCGCGCCGTCCGCCGCAACTGGCTGCGTTCGCGCGAGCAGGACGATGGTTACGCAATCGGCATCCTGCATCTCGACATCCGCACCCGCGCCGGCGAGGCGGCCTCGACCGTGTCACACAGCAGCATTCTGCGCGAGCTTGGAAAATTGCTGCAGGGTAGCCTACCCAAGAACGCCCTTCTGGCACGCGCGGGAGAATCCGGGATCGCCTACTGGTCGCCTGCCGTCAACCGGGATGCCGCGAGGGCACAAGGCGAATCCCTGCTGCAGCTCATCCACCAGCAAGTTCTGGAAATCGAGGGCATCCGCCATAACGCCAAGGGGTCGATCGGTCTCAACTGGAGCAGCGACTGCCTCACCCCCGAGTCCTACTACGACAATGCCAACGCCGCCTGCGCCATTGCGCGCGAGACCGCGCAACCCGACATCGTCATCTATGACGACGAGAACCATGACGCCAGGGTCATCGCACTGGTCGAATGGGCACACGAACTGACCGACCTTCTCGCCAACGATCAGCTCGGCCTCATTTGCCAGCCGGTGGCGGCAGCGACCGACGTGGTTCGTACGCCGCTGCATTTCGAGGTGTTGCTGAAACCGGCTGCCGATTTCAGGCTCGATATCAAGACGCGCGACCTGATCGCGATGGCCGAGCGCCTGCAGCGCATCACCGAAATCGATCGCTGGGTCGTCAAGCAGGTGTTCGGCTGGATGCGGACCCACCCCGACGTCGTTTCACGCATAGGCGGGCTGTCGATCAATGTCTCGGGCCAGTCGGTCGTCAATCCCTTGTTCCTGAAAGCCGTCCTGGCAGAGTTGAAGGAGGGCGATGTGCCCGGCAACAAGCTGATTTTCGAGATCAGCGAAACCGATGCCGTGGACGGACATGCCCACACCCAGAACTTCATGCGCCAGCTGCAGTACTACGGCTGCCGCTTCACCCTCGACGAGTTCGGACCAGGTACCAGTTCCTACACCATGCTGAAGAGCCTCAAGCCGGATTACCTGAAGCTCGACCGGACCCTGGTAAGAGAAGTCTCAACCAGCTTGATCGACGAGGCGCTGGTCCGCTCCATCATCGAAACCGCCGCCTATCTGAACCTTCAGACCGTCGCCTGTTATGTCGACAACGCCGAGATGGCCAGCAAACTGGCCGAACTGGGGGTCGACTGCGTCCAGGGGTATTTCGTTGGGGAGCCGCGGCCGCTGGAGGAACTGGCAGGGTAGCGTTTGTCGAGGTTGTTGGCGTTGAACTGGATACAGTATCCATGCCGTGGAGGGGATGTTGGGTGGATGAGGCCGGAGGCCGCTGTCCGCCAGGTTTGTTATGGTGGGGTTGTTTGCAACACTGCTGACGGTTGGCCGGGGGTAGCCCGGCGGCTACTCACTTTTCTTGTCTCGCCAAGAAAAGTAAGCAAAAGAATGCGACCCCGACAGCCCCGAATTCCCGCAACTTGAACCTGCCGGACGGGCGTCAAAGAACTCGCCCCGCCTTGCTGTTTTAATTGGTCTATTGTGGGCGGGTCTCAGACACCTTTGCCGCTGATCCGCCCGGCAGGCTCAATTTCCGGCGGGGCTGAAAGGGGAGAAAGTCAAAACCAC
>JBAPWR010000074.1:0-2389 GCA_049283775.1 Thiobacillus sp. | reverse complement strand
TTGAACCCTCGCTGACGCCGATGCCATGAGCGAACGCTTCCTCAACATCCCCAACAGCATCACCCTGCTGCGCCTGCTGGCGGTGCCGGTGGTCGTCTGGCTGATCCTCAACAGGCATTGGGAGGGCGCGTTCTGGGTGTTCCTGGCAGCTGCGCTGTCCGACGGGGTGGATGGCTTGCTGGCGCGCTTGCTCAAACAGATGACTGCGCTCGGTGCCGCGCTCGACACCATCGCCGACAAGCTGCTGACCGTGGTGACCCTGGTGCTACTGACCCTGGCCGGGGCGATTCCGTTGTGGGTGGCGCTGGCGATCCTGCTGCGCGACACGGTGATCGTGCTGGGGGCGCTGAGTTATCGGGGGCTGGCGGGCCACATCGAACTGCAGCCGACGCTGCTCGGCAAGACCCACATCGCGCTGGAATTCGCGCTGCTGACCCTGGTGCTCGCGCACCATGCCCACCTGATCGAACTGGGTGTGTGGCAGACGCCGCTGTTCCTGGCCGTGTTCGGCGTCGCCGTGGTGTCGGGAATCCAGTACGTGTGGATCTGGAGCGCCAAAGCCCGCCGCGAACGTCTCGGCTGACTACGGGGCGAAGGCCAGCGAACCCTGGCGTTCGTCGTCGGGGCCGGATTTGAGTCGGTACATGGCGGCATCGGCGGCGCGGATGAGCGACTCCTCATCGGCGCCGTCGTCCGGGAACAGTGCCTGGCCGATAGTGCAGGCAATCACGAGGTTGTCGTCGAAGGGCATGTTTTCGTTGCCGAGGGCCTGCTCGATCTTGTGCGCCGCCGCCTGGCAGTCCTCGCGACCCTCGATGCCATCCAGCATAACCACGAACTCGTCGCCGCCAAGACGCGCGACCGAATCTGATTCGCGTACGCAATCCACCAGGCGCTTCGCCACCTCGACCAGTACCGCATCGCCCGTGTGGTGGCCGTGGCGGTCGTTGATTTCCTTGAAGCGGTCCATGTCGACGAACAGGATGCCGACCTTGCCACCATAGCGGTGAGCGTGATGGATGGCCTGCTCCAGACGGTCGTGGAACAGGCGGCGGTTGGCCAGCCCGGTGAGCGCGTCGTGTGTCGCTTCCTCGCGCAGGTTGGCGCGGGACATCTCGAGTTCGCTCATTTGCTGCTGGATCTCGTTTGATTTGCGCGAAATATGACGCAGGGTGCGCCAGGCGATCAGCATCGACAGGGTGATCGCCAGCACGCCGAATGCCAGGGTGCCGAGGAAGGTCTGCTGGTAGGTCATCCGTGCCTGACGTTGCGCCTCCAGGCTGCGCAGCTGGTAAAGGTTGCGCATTTCCGACAACTGCTGGTTGAACGCTTGCTGCAAGGGAATCGCTTCCTGCTCGAGGAGGCGGCGCGCCTGTTCGAAGCGCTCCGCGGCCAGCAGGTCGGTCACCTGTTCCTGGACTGCCAGGATCGAGCCGATAAGCGGTTGCTGGCGGTCGAAACTCTGCCGTTCGTCGGGCGTGAAGCCGAGCTTGCGCAGTGCGCTGCGGCCGCTGCCGACCAGAAATCCGGCGCGGTTGAAGTTCATGAAATGCTGGTCGCGTTCGAACGGATCGTCGGCCAGGGCCATGCGGAACAGACTGTCGGTGCGCATGTGCGCGGCAAGCTGGGTCTGGGTGACGAGATCGATCTTGCGGGTGTGCTGTTCGACGATGATGTTCATCTGCTCGTCGAGCTTCTGCAGCTGCATGATGCCGTTCACCGCCAGACCGGCGATGAGCGCAATCAGCACCAGGAAGGCGGTGCCGGTGATCAGCGAGAAGCCGCGCAGCATGAACGTGAGCCCTGCATGGATTTACCTGGCATGACTGATGTTTAGCTGAATATCGGCAGAATGGGAACCCGGATTCAGGGCGACGGCGCAGGGCGCAGCGACCGCAAGGCCTGCGCGACCTGCTGCACGTGACTGGCCGGATCGACCCTGGTGAAATGCACGGCGATCTGCCCGTTGGGGTCGATGATGAAGGTCTGGCGCCGGGCGAAGCGCACTACTCCGAGATTCAGCAGGCTGCCGTAGGCCGCGGCGACGCGTCCGTCGGCGTCGGCCAGCAGCGGAAACGGCAGCCGGTACTTCTCTGCGAAAGCAGCATGCGAGGCGACGTCGTCGACGCTCACCCCCACCACTGCCGCGTCAAGGTCGCCGAGCACGCCGATGTCGTCGCGCAGGCGGCAGGCCTGCTCGGTGCAGCCTGGCGTGTCGTCACGCGGATAGAAGTAAAGCACCAGCCAGCGCCCGGAGTAGTCGGCGAGGCGATGGACCTTGCCGTGCTGGTCCTGCAGTTCGAAATCCGGGGCGGCGCTGCCCTCGTGGCGCGGTGCGCCGGGACGGAGCATCCACAACACCACGCTCGCCGCGATCAGCAGCACGACC
>JBAPWR010000073.1:0-5475 GCA_049283775.1 Thiobacillus sp. | reverse complement strand
CGCATCTCCAGACTGGCTTCGCGGAAATCCGTCACCGCCTGGCCGGATTCGATCTGGCGGTTGAGATAGAAGAGATCGACGAACACCACCGCGGCGAAGACCAGCATCACCAGTTTGGAATAGCCGTAGGTACTGAAGATTTTTTTGCGCAGGCTGGTCATGGCGAAGACGGCCGGGTAAGCGAAGTGTTGCATGTTACAACACATGCAACAGTTGCAATGGTTGCGTGCAACGTTGCAGGCAAACGGCATCTGGATACATTTCACTGAAAAAACAAACAGATAAACAACTGGCACGGCCTATGCTTTATTCCAGGCATCACCCGTTTAAAAGGAAACCGCCATGAAAAAGATGACCCAAGAAATCAAGCGCATGCTCGAATCCCTGGCCCTCGCCAACGCCGGCGACAGCCTCACCCGCCGCCAGATGAGTCGCCGCCTCGCCGGCAAGCCCGTGCCGGAGAGCAAGCCGGAGGCACCGGTGGCCGCGTCCCAGCAGCCCCAGGTTGGCCTGTATCTGGGCAGCGAGCTTTCCGCCGATGTCATGCAGTATGTGATTCAGACCTGTAGCCGTCTCAAGCACGGCCTCAGCGTATTGAGCTTCCAGTCCGAAAACGAGGCGCAGGCCCTGCTCGCTCCCTATCAGGAGACGCTCGCGGAAGCCGGCATCGAGATGCGTGTCACCATCCTCACCGGCGAGCCGCCCGCCGCGCTGATTCACGCGCTGCGTCGCCGTCCGGAGGTCGCTTTCCTCATCTGCAACGAGTCGGGCTATCTCGGCCGCGGCCTGATGACGGGCACCGTGCGCCAGGATACGATTCCGGTGCCGGTGGTGCTGGTCGCCGCCCACGAAGCCGCTGCCGCCCAGCCCGCCCAGGAAGCAGCGACCGCCCACACCCGCGCGGCCTGAAAGTCGCTGCCTGCGGGCAGCGCTATAATCCGAGCCACTCCGCACCCTATGCGCCGCGCATGGGGTTTTTCCACATCTTGACGTTGCATCCATGCTGAGCCGATTCTTCCCCTTCCTCCGCTGGTTCCCGCTCAAGGGCGAGGCCCTGCGCGGCGACCTCATCGCCGGCGTCACCGTGGCGCTGATCCTCATCCCGCAGTCGATGGCCTACGCCACCCTGGCCGGCCTGCCGGTGGTCTACGGCCTCTACGCCGCCTTCCTCCCGGTGATGATCGCCTCGATGTGGGGCGCCTCGCGCTTCCTCCACACCGGCCCGGTCGCGCTGCTTTCGCTGATGTCCGCCGCGGCGATCGAACCGCTGGCGAGCCGCGGCAGCGACGAGTTCATCCAGCTGTCGATGACGCTGGCGCTGATGGTCGGGGTGATGCGTCTGGCGCTCGGCGGTTTCCGCATGGGGGTGCTGATCAACCTCGCGTCCCACCCGGTGATCAATGGCTTCACCAATGCCGCCGCGCTCATCATCGGACTGTCGCTGCTCAACACCTTCATCAATGTGCCGATGCCGCGCTCGGACATGTTCCTGCGCGACCTGTGGCATGTGCTGATGCAGCTGCACCTCGCCCACTGGCCGACAATCGCCTTCGGTATCGGCACCCTGGCGGTGATGTCGCTGCTTAAGCGCTGGATCCCCAAGCTGCCCGGCGTGCTCGTTGTGGTCGTCCTCGGCACCATCGTCAGTGCCGCGGTCGGCTTCGAGAAGACCGCGACGGTCGCCCCCGAACAGATCGTCGACGCCAAGGCCCGCGCCGCCTTCGAGAAATATGCCCAAGTGGAAACGGCGCTGGCCGCCAACAAGCAGGCGCAGGGCGAATTGCGCACCAGGCTCGCCACCCTGGCGAAGACGGACGTGCACGACTACACGCTGGAAGCGGAGGAATTGCGCCTGCTCGGCGAGGAACAGAGCCTGAAAAAGCAGCTTTACGGGCAGCGCGTCGCAGTCTTCCGCCACGCCCTAGAGCCCTTCGAGGACGTCGAGGGCCGCGTGCTGTACCGCGCCGCGGAGCGGGTCTCCTGGGGCGCGACGCCGTGGCGCTTCAGCGGCGTGCGTGACGGCCAGTTCCGGCTTTCCGGCGGCGGCCAGGTCGTCAGCAGCATTCCTGCGGGTTTGCCGAGCTTCGCGCTGCCGCCGATGGATCTCGGCGTCATCACGGGACTGCTCGGAACCGCCTTTGTCATGGCCCTCATCGGCTTCATGGAGGCCACATCGATTTCCCGCGCGCTCGCCGCCAAGAGCCGCGAAAAGCTCGACCCCAACCAGGAGCTGATCGGCCAGGGTCTGGCCAATATCGTCGGCAGCTTCTTCCAGTCCTACACGGTGTCGGGTTCGTTTTCCCGTTCGGCGGTCGCTGCCAGATCGGGCGCGCGTACCGGCATGTTCGCCATCATCAGCGCTCTCGGCGTGGTGCTGGTGATGCTGTTCATGACACAGTACTTCTATCACCTGCCGCAGCCGGTGCTGGCCGCGATCGTCATGAGCGCGGTGTTCAGCCTGATCGACTTCAAGAGCCTGCGCCACTCGTGGAACGTACGTCGCAGCGATGGCGTGGTCGGTCTCATCACCTTCCTCGCCACGCTGCTGATGGCGCCCCAGCTCGCCAGTGGCGTGCTGGTCGGGGTGGTGCTGACGATCCTGATGTTCCTGCATGGCGTGATGCAGCCGCGCAGCGAGGTGCTCGGCCGCACCCGCGAGGGCACGCTCGCCGGCGCCGCCAGCCATGACCTGCCGGCGATCAGCGAGCACTACGTGGTGTTGCGCTTCGACGCCTCGCTGGTTTTCATCAACTCGGCGTTCTTCGAACAGGCGGTCATGAAGGCCATCTCGCAGTTCCCGCAAGCCAAGGCGGTACTGGTCATCGGCAACGGCATCAACCAGATCGATGCCACCGGCGAGGAAAAGCTGCGCGCGCTGGCCGCCGACCTGAAGCTGGCGGGCATCACCCTGATGCTGTCAGGCCTGAAGAAGCAGGTTCGGGAAGCGCTGATACGCGCCGGGCTGGACGAAGTGATCGGAAGCGACAATCTGTTCCCGAGCAAGGATATCGCGCTGAAGACACTGGCCCAGCGTTACGACGCGCAACCGGCCTGAGCCCGGCCCGGCGCCGTCAGGCCGCGGTGGCGCTCTTGTTGATCTGCTCGATCGCGCGCACAGCGGCGCGCTGGGCTTCTTCGGCCTCGGCCTCGGAACCCATCATGGTCAGGCGGCCGAAGTTGCCGAACGGCTTCACGTCGACGAGGGTGATGTGGGCCGCCTTCTCCGCCTCGTTGGCGGCATAGACGGCGTAGCCTGCGGGCTCCACCTCGAGGATGAACATGCTCTTGCCGGGCAGGATCATCGAACCCTTGCGCAACTGGCGGTTGATCAGGGTGGTGTGATCCGGCGTCATGCCGCGGATGATCTCGTTCCAGGCGATGCGGCAGGCCATCCGCGTATCCATCGTGGTATTGAGCTGGCGCAGGATGATGTTGCTCGCCTCCAGCACCTCGCTCTGGTTGCGGTAGTGGATCTCCATCGAACCGAACGAACGCTCGACCACCTGCTCGCCGAGGTGAACGTTGGTCTCCTTGAGCGCGATGTCGGACAGACGGTGCACCGCCATGCCCGGCGCGACTTCGATCCACACGCATGCGTCGCCCGGCACCGGCAGGAAGCCCTGCGAGGACGTCGCGAGATACGACGCCAGCTGCGGTTGCAGCGCGTCGATGAAAACGAAGGTGCGCAGCGTGACATCCATGCGCTTATCTCGTCAGCCCCATGTAGAGCATCGGCAGCTTCTCGGGCAGGCGCTCGACCTGGTCGAGCACGGTGAAGTTCTTCGCGCCGAAGATGCGCGACACGTACTGGTCGGCGTGCGGGTCGAGCGAGAGCGCGTAGGTGGTGATGCCGTCGCGCTGCAGTTCCTCGACCGCGCGCTTGGTGTCGAAGCGCAGGTACTGCGGGTCGCGCACGTCGTTGTCGGCCGGTTCGCCATCCGTGATGATGAACAGAACCTTCTTGCTTTTCGGCTGCAATTTGAGCTGCTCGCCGGCATGGCGCAGCGCCGCCCCCATGCGGGTCGAATACGAGCCCTTGAGTCCGGCGAGGCGTGCCTTCACCAGATCGTTGTAGGGCTTGTCGAAGTCCTTGAAACGGTAATAGTGGACGTCGTGACGACCATCCGAGCAGAAGCCGTGCAAGGCGAACGGATCGCCGATGCGATCGAGCGCATCGGACAGCAGGACCGTCGCCGAACGCGTCAGGTCCATGATGCTGTAGTCCTTGCCGCGCACCTTGTCGTTGGACGACTCCGACATGTCGAGCAGCACCATCACCGCGAGATCACGCACGTTACGCTTGTAGCGCATCATGATGCGGCTATCCGGCTGCTGGCCCATGCGGATGTCGATCATGGCGCGGACTGCCGCGTTGATGTCTAGCTCGTCGCCGTCTTCCTGACGGCGAATGCGCTGCATGGCCTGCGGGATCATCGACTCGATCAGATACTTCAGGCGCGAGATCACCGGCTTGTTGTCGGTGACGATCTTCTCGATCACTTCCAGTTCGCCGAGCGGCGGATGACGCTCCAGCACGGTGGCCCAGCTCGGCCGCTCGAGCTGTATCTGGTAATCCCACTCGTGATAATGGTAGGGATCCGAAATCGGCGGGCGCCCTTCGAGTTCATTGATGGTCACGCCTTCCTGGTCGAGGTAGAACGGCGTTTCCAGGACCCAGATTTCTTCCGCGTCGTCGCCTGCGTATTCGTTGTTGACCTCGTTGACCATCTCCATCAGCGAGACTTTCTTGCGCACCTGGTTGCCGCCCCAGGTCGCTTCGAGTGCGGCCTCGACGTCGTATTCTTCCGACTCCCACACCGTGCGGTTGTCGTCGCGATAAATCGCGCGCAATACATCGGTGCGGACGTTGAATTCCGGCAACGGGATCTGTCCCAGCGAATGGGCAAGTTCGATGCCGATATTCCAGCTGACCTGGTTGGAAGACAGATCGGTCTCGGCACGGAACAGCCGCACCCCTTGCTGCACCCACGGATGCGGATCGTTCGAATCCAGATCGAGCAGCGCGCGCGCCAGACGGTTCAACAGGTCGCCCACACACTGCGGCTCGCTGGTATCCAGCGGCGGATGCAATGCCAGCCACGATGCGCGCATGTTGGGGAAATCCCGGCAGGCAAGTTCTTCCACGCGAGCGTCTTCGATGGCCTCGATAATCGCCATCTGCGTGGTGTTGAGCATCTGCATCGACAGCGGCGCGCCGGTGTGCACCAGGTGCGCCGCGCAATGGTTGGCCGATGCCCGGTAGATTTCCAGTCCTGAAACCCTGGCCTCGTCCGGCGTGTCGTCGCCCAAGGGCTTGTAGTCGTCGAAGGCGTCGGCGATATAAACGACGAAGCGCTCGATGTACGGCTTCAGACCTTCGCGGGTTTCGTAGTCGCCAGACGTCGGGCGCAGGAAGAAATCCCGGCCCCACATGGCACGCAGATAGATGTTCAGGCGACGCTGAACGTCGACGAA
>JBAPWR010000072.1:0-1883 GCA_049283775.1 Thiobacillus sp. | reverse complement strand
TGTCGACCGTCATCCCGCGCCGACGGCAGGCGTGTGCGCAGGCTTGCAGCAGGTAGGTCTTGCCGCTGCCTGCTTCACCCCACATATAAAGCATGCGCTCCGCCGCCCGGCCATCGAGCATGGCCTGCAGCTGCGCCATCAATTCCTGATTGCGGCCCACCACGAAGCGTGCGAGATCGGGCTCGGCGGGGGGGCGAATATCGAGGAGGAGTTGTTGCATGGGGCGAGAGAATAAGCCATTCGGACGCATCCGGGCCACCGCCTGATCACATCAGGGCATCGAACAGCCGGGCGATGTTCTGCAGCAAGCGCCTCCATGCAGGGCGTCTGGACCATGCAACAGGATCGATGGTGTCGGATTTCTCGAGATAACCCTGCTCGATCTGCCACAGGTCGGTAGCGACGACCGGATCGTAGATCAGCACGGTGATCTCCTCGTTGAGCTCGAACGAGCGCCGGTCGAGATTGGACGAGCCGATCAGGGCCACCCTTTCGTCGACGTTCATCAGTTTCGCGTGCAGGAAATTGCCGTAATAGCGATGAATGTGCACCCCGGCATCGAGCAAGGTGTCGTAATACGATTCCTGGGCATGCTGGACGAAGGGCTTGTTCGATGCCATGCCGACGATCAACTGCACGGTGACTCCACGCCGCGCCGCATTGCGCATCGCACTGATGAACTGCGGCGAGGGCACGAAGTAGGGCGTGGTAAGCACCACCCGCGACAGGGCCGCGTACATCAGCCCGACCATCACGTTCTCGATACTGTCGGCACGGCAACCGGGACCGCTTGGCACCACCTGGGCATAGGCAGGCCGATGCGTCGGCGGCGCAAGACGGGCGGAAACGTCCACTTCGGGTGGCACGTCTTCCGTTTCCAGATAGCGGTCGCCGAGCAGAACCGCATGTAACTGTTTCACTACGGCGCCCTCGGCACGCACCACCACCTCTTCGTTGGTCAGCCCCTTGTTTGCGGTCGAGCTGATGATGTTCTGCGAGCCGAAAAAAGCGATGGAGCCATCGATCACCACGATCTTCCGATGGTTTCGCAGATCGGGGCGCAAACGGTCGAGCTCGAACAGTTGCAAAGGCAACAAGGCAATCACCTCGGCCCCGGCAGCGCGCAGTGCGGGAGCATGCGCCTTCAGTCCGTCGCGCGCGCCGATCGCATCGAGCAGGACGCGCACCGCCACACCGCGCCGGCTTGCGCGCGCCAGTGCCTCACTGACGCGGCGCCCGACCGCATCGTCGGCAAAGATGTAATACATCAGATGGACATGGCTGCAGGCCTTGTCGATACCGTCGATCAGGTGATCGAGCGCGGCGTCGTAGTCGTGAATCAGTTCGAAACGGCTGTCGCCGACCACAGGGAAGTCGGTGAGTGCACTGGTCAGGTCCAGCGCCGGCCACAACTGGGCCGGCGCGTCGTTGCGGAACGGCTCCGGATCGGGGATCTGGCGGTAGATGCGCTCGATCGCTTCGCGGACCGTCCGCTGGCGGGCCCGCCGCCGTCGAGGCAGATAGGTGCGCCCCAGCAAGCCATAGAGAAACAGCCCCACCCAGGGCATGAAGAAAATCAGCAGCAGCCAGCCCCGGGCGGCTGCCGCATCGCGGCGATAGGGCACGTAGAACAGCATCGCAAGGCGGATTGCCCATTCACTTGCGTAATACACATCGGTCCAGGCCGTCACCATTACCGCGTCCCCTGTTCATGCTTGATTCCTGACAACTCCCATCGCCTGCTGCGGCGGGACGATGGCCCCGGTGAATCCGCGCGCCATTATCACAGGAACTGCGAATCAGCCGCACCCGGCTTCCGGACCTACGCGACGTCGGAGCGACGACACGCAGCGAGACGTCTGGCTATACTTCTTCCTTTTTCA
>JBAPWR010000071.1:0-2493 GCA_049283775.1 Thiobacillus sp. | reverse complement strand
CTGACGTTGTCGCCCGGCATGACCATCTCGGTACCCGCCGGCAACTCAATGCTGCCCGTCACGTCCGTGGTACGGAAGTAGAACTGCGGACGATAGCCGTTGAAGAACGGGGTGTGACGACCGCCTTCATCCTTCGACAGCACATAGATCTCGGCGCTGAACTTGGTGTGCGGCTTGATCGAGCCGGGCTTGGCCAACACCTGGCCGCGCTGGACTTCTTCGCGCTTGGTGCCGCGCAGCAGCACGCCGACGTTGTCGCCCGCCTGACCCTGGTCAAGCAGCTTCCTGAACATCTCGACACCGGTACAGGTGGTCTTGACGGTGGGAACGATACCGACGATTTCGATTTCTTCGCCAACCTTGATGACGCCACGCTCGACACGACCGGTGACAACGGTGCCACGACCGGAAATGGAGAAGACGTCCTCGACCGGCATCAGGAAGGGCTTGTCGATGGCACGCTCGGGCTCGGGGATGTAGGTATCCAGGGCATCGGCCAGCTTCATGATGCTGGGCTCACCAATGTCGCTCTGGTCGCCCTCGAGGGCCTTCAGCGCGCTACCGATGATGATGGGGGTGTCGTCGCCAGGAAAGTCGTACTTGGACAGGAGCTCACGAATCTCCATTTCGACCAGCTCGAGCAGCTCGGCGTCGTCGACCATGTCGGCCTTGTTCATGTAGACGATGATGTAGGGCACGCCAACCTGACGCGCCAGCAGGATGTGCTCGCGGGTCTGCGGCATGGGACCGTCAGCGGCCGACACGACCAGAACGGCGCCGTCCATCTGCGCCGCACCGGTAATCATGTTCTTGACGTAGTCAGCGTGACCCGGGCAGTCAACGTGCGCGTAGTGACGCTTTTCAGTTTCGTATTCAACGTGGGCGGTGTTGATGGTGATGCCGCGCGCCTTTTCTTCGGGCGAGCTGTCAATCTCATCGTATTTCTTCGCCGCACCACCAAACTTCTTCGACAGAATGGTGGTGATCGCCGCGGTCAAGGTGGTCTTGCCGTGGTCAACGTGTCCAATGGTGCCAACGTTTACGTGCGGCTTGGTCCGCTCGAATTTTTCCTTAGCCATTTCAACTAACCCTCAAATTTGCACAAGAACGATGCGGTTAAAAAACACCACCTCAACAACCACACTTCCCAACCGGTGCGCCGCACCCATCCGATAACGGCCACACAAAACCTGGTGCCCATGGGCAGGATTGAACTGCCGACCTCTCCCTTACCAAGGGAGTGCTCTGCCACTGAGCTACATGGGCCGATGGACCTTCAAACAGCCAAAGCCCATAAAAAACTGGAGCGGGTGAAGGGAATCGAACCCTCGTCTTAAGCTTGGAAGGCTTCAGCTCTACCATTGAGCTACACCCGCAAGGGGTAGGCCGTGGTTGTAAAGCCGCCAAAGCGCCAACAACCACGCTCCACCCGCTTCGCCCTACTCATTACCAACTGCAAAATTCTGGTGGTGGGGGAAGGATTCGAACCTTCGAAGGCAGAGCCGTCAGATTTACAGTCTGATCCCTTTGACCGCTCGGGAACCCCACCGAACGAAAGCGCGGAATTATAGGGTTCATCCGCGAAGACTGTCAAACATTGAATAGGAAATTCAATACGTCGCCATCCCTGACCACATAATCCTTGCCTTCGGCGCGCATCTTTCCGGCTTCCTTGGCGCCGTGCTCGCCCTTGCAGGCGATGAAATCCTCGAACGAAATGGTCTGGGCACGAATGAAACCGCGCTCGAAATCAGTGTGGATGACCCCTGCCGCCTGCGGCGCCGTGTCGCCCTTGTGGATGGTCCACGCCCGCACCTCCTTCACTCCGGCGGTGAAATAGGTCTGCAGGCCGAGCAGATCATAGGCCGCCCGGATCAACCGGTTGAGCCCGGGCTCGTCCCAGCCAAGTTCCTTCAGGTACTCCAGGCGGTCTTCCGGAGAAAGTTCCTGCAACTCGGCCTCCAGCGCAGCGCAAACCGGCACCACCGGCGCTCCCTCAGCAGCGGCGAACTCCTTCAGCGCGTCGAGCATCGGGTTGTCGTGAAAGCCATCCTCGCTGACGTTGGCGACATACAGGGTGGGTTTCACCGTCATCAGGCACAGGGGCTTGATCGCCGCCAAGCCTTCCGCGTCGAGGCCGGCAGCCCGCGCCGGGCGCCCCTCGTTCAGGGTGGCGACGACAGGCTTGAGGGCGGCCACCATTTTCTGCGCTTCCTTGTCGCCGGCGCGCGCCGGCTTCTCGAAACGCGCCAGGGCCTTTTCGGCACTCGCCAGATCGGCGAGGGCCAATTCGGTGGCGATGGTTTCCACGTCCGAGATGGGATCTACCTTGCCTGAGACGTGAATCACGTTTTCATTGTGAAAACAGCGCACGACATGGCAAATGGCATCGGTTTCACGGATGTTGGCGAGGAACTGGTTGCCCAGGCCCTCGCCTATTGAGGCGCCTGCCACCAGCCCGGCGATGTCGACGAACTCGACGATGGCCGGCAC
>JBAPWR010000070.1:0-9751 GCA_049283775.1 Thiobacillus sp. | reverse complement strand
GGGTGATGACGGAAATGACGCCGCCGATCAGGCGCGGCATGAACTCGAACTGCATCGGTGGAACCTTGCAGTGATCGAGCGCATCCAATTCGTTGTTGACCCGCATCAGCGCGACTTCGGTATTGATGGCGCTGCCCGAGCGCAGGGCGATGAACAGCGCAGTCAGGAAAGGCAGCAGTTCGAGCACCAGCACTCGTATCGTCATCTCGGTGGCGAATTCGCTGAGACCGAAATCGCGTGCGGTGCTGAGGATGATGGAAACGATCAGCCAGGAGATCACCAGCGCATAGCCGAGAAAGACGTGCAGGATCTGCACCGAGGTGAAATAGACCTGCTTGATCACCACATCGAAGGTGGCGCGGTTCCAGGTGCCGGGATGCATCAGCAGCAGCGCTGCCTTGCCGAGGAAGGCGAACAGGCTGTAGCCGACGGTGAACCAGCCGGTGAGCTTGGCGCCGAGGGACTCGATCGATGCCGTGAGGAAATTCATAGCGCGAATCTTAATGCCAACCAGGATGCTTGCGTCATCGTGATGCAGGCAATAGAGTTTTGTCCTTCAGCAAAGGAGTACGAATGAAATCAGTCTGGTTGTTCAGTACGGCACTGGCGACGATGATGGCGCTGTCGTCGGCTCTCGCAGCCCCGGGAACGGTGCTGCGCGACGAGAAGCTCTACGCTTCGGCCGCGTCCAATTCCAAGGTGGTTGCGAGCGTGAAGCGCGGCAGCGCGGTCGACATCGTCACCAAGCAGGGCGGCTGGCTGAAGGTCAAGGCCGGCAATAGCGAAGGCTGGATCCGGCTATTGTCGGTGCGTGCCGGCACCGGCGGTGTTGGCGGCGCGGGCGTCGGCGATGTGGTGGGTGCGGCGACGACGCGCTCCGACCCGACCCGGGTGGTGGCGGTCGCCGGCCTGCGCGGACTCAGCGAGGAGGAACTGAAGCAGGCCCAGTTCAACGCCGAGGAACTGGCGCGTCTGGAAGCCGGCGCGGTCAAGCCCGCCGACGCCAAGACCCGTGCGTCCCGCTACGGGTTGGTGGCCAGCAACGTCGCACGTCTGCCCGATCCCAAGGCAGCCTCGAAATCCAGCTCTCCCTGGGAGGACAGTTACTGATGAAACTCAAACTTGCGATCATCGCGATCTCGCTGACTTCCTTCAGCGGAATCGCCGGCGGCTTCGACTTCGGCAAACTGATCGAGGAGCAGCTCAAACGCGAATCCACCCAGCCCGCCCCGACCCAACCTGCGCCAACCGCGCAACCGGCTCCGGCGACCCAGCCGGCCCCGCAGCCGGCCAAGCCCAAGTTCGATCCGTTCCAGCTCGGCATGACCCTGCTCAAGGACTACAGCGTCGAGGAGGAAATGCGCATCGGGCGCCAGATCGCCGGCAACCTGCTGGGCGCCGCGCCGCTGGTCAAGGACAACGCGCTGCAGCAGTACGTCAATATGGTCGGCAACTGGGTCGCGCTGCAGAGCGGCCGGAGCGATATTCCCTGGCGTTTCGGCGTGCTGGAGAACGATGCCATCAATGCCTTCGCCGCACCCGGCGGCTATGTCTTCGTCACCAAGGGGCTGTACCGTCGCCTCAACAGCGAGGCCGAACTGGCCGGGGTCCTGGCGCATGAAATCGCCCACGTCACCAACAAGCACCATCTCAAGGTGCTGAAGAAATCCAGCCTGATCGGCGCCCTCGGCGAAGCGGCAGGACGCAAGGTGGAGGGCAGCGACCAGATCGTGCAGAACCTGATCGGCAACGGCGCCGAGATCATGGCCCGCAGTCTCGACCGCGAGGCCGAGTTCGAGGCCGACCGCGATGGCATGGTATTCGCCGCGCGTGCGGGCTACGACCCGTGGGGCCTGCCGAACGTCCTGCAGGGGCTGGCAGGCTTGCCCAACGACACGCGCACCAGCCTGCTGTTCAAGACCCACCCGCACCCCGCCGACCGCCTGGCGACGCTGGGTGACGCGGTGGGCGAGCGCTTTGACCAGGTGAGCGGCAAGGACCTCGCCGACCGCTTCTACCGCATCCGGTGAAGCGCGCATCGAACACGACCCTGGCTCAGGCTGCCCTCTCGGCAGCCTTTGTCGTTCTGATGGCGGTGCATGTTTCGGGCTGGCTGCCGCTGACCGTGATGCAGCGTGCCGAGGCACTGTGGTACGACACCTGGCTGAAGCAGACGGCGATGGGTGGCGTCGACGATCGCGTCGCGGTGCTCGATATCGACGAACGCAGCCTCAGGGAGATCGGCCGCTGGCCATGGAGCCGCGACCGGATGGTCGCCCTGATGGACCGGCTGTTCGACGACTATGGCGTCGCCGCGATCGGATTCGACGTGGTGTTCGCGGAGCCGGATAACAGTTCCGGACTCGATTCTCTGAGCCGTCTCGCCGCGGGAGAACTGGCAGGCCAGCGCGATTTTCTCGCGCGTTTCGAGCAGCTCAAGCCGCAGCTGGATTACGACGCGCGGTTTGCCCGCGCGCTGGCGGAACGTCCGGTTTCACTCGGCTATTACTTCATTCCGGCAGGCATGGGCGACGACAGGGCGGGTACCCTGCCGGAGCCCGTGCTGCCGGCGGATGCCTTCGGCGAACTTCGGCCGGGGCCGGCAGAGCCTTCCGGTTATGGTGCCAACCTCGAAATCTTCCAGGATTCGGCGCTCGCCGCCGGCTACTTCAACATGCTCGCCGACGTCGACGGCACGGCGCGGCAGATGAGCCTGGTCCAGCGGTTCGGCGACGGCTACCATCTTTCGCTCTCGGCCACGACCTTGATGGTGGCGTTCGGCGGCGAGTTGCCGACGGCTGGCGTGTCGACCCTTGCCCTTCTTGGCCGTGAGTATCCCGAGCCGTGGATCGATATCAGCGGCATCCGCGTTCCGCTGGGTTTGAACGGCGCGGTGTTCGTGCCTTACCGCGCCGGCTCGCCGTTCCCCTATATTTCCGCCGCCGACGTGCTGAGCGGGCGCGCCAGGCTCGAGCAACTGGAAAACCGCGTCGTGCTGCTGGGTTCGACCGCGCCCGGATTGTCCGACCTGCGGGTCACGCCGTTTTCCAACGCCTTTCCCGGGGTGGAGATCCACGCCAACCTGATCGTCGGCATGCTCGACGGCCAGACCCGCCACATGCCCGCCTGGGCCGACGATGCACGCCTGCTGCTGGTGCTGCTGTGCGGTGCGCTGCTGATCGTTGTGCTGCTGCGCTTCGGCCCGACTGTCGGCCTGCTGCTGAGCCTGGCCCTGCTGGCTGCCCTGTGGGGCCTCTACGCCGAGGCCTGGAGGCGCCTCTGGGTGGTGCCGATGGCAGCTCCGATGCTGACCGTGCTCGGCCTGTATCTGCTCAACGCAGCCTATGGCTTCTTCGTCGAGTCGCGATCTAAGCGCCAGATTACCAAGCTGTTCGGCCAGTACGTGCCGCCCGAACTGGCGCAGGAAATGAGCAAGAACCCGACCGATTACACGATGGAAGGCCAGTCGCGCGAGATGACCGTGCTGTTCTCGGATATTCGCGGCTTCACCAATTTTTCCGAGAAGCTGCCGCCGACCGAACTGGCCGAGGTGCTGAATGCCTATCTCTCGACCATGACCCGCATCGTCCAGCAGCATCGCGGCACCATCGACAAGTACATCGGCGACGCCATCATGGCGTTCTGGAATGCACCGGTCGACCTGCCGGATCATGCGGCGCGGGCGGTGCAGACCGCACTCGAGATGCAGGCTGCGCTTGCGCAGCTGAACCAGGAATTCGCCGCGCGCGGCTGGCCCGAGGTGAAGATCGGCGTCGGCGTCAACAGCGGGCGCATGAGCGTCGGCAACATGGGTTCGGAATTCCGCATGTCCTACACGGTGATGGGCGATGCGGTGAACCTCGGCTCGCGTCTCGAGGGCATCACCAAGCAGTACGGCGTCGGCATCCTGGCGACCGAGACGACGGTCGAGGCCGACCCCGAGCATGCCTTCATGAAGGTCGACGCGGTACGGGTAAAAGGCAAGGAAACGCCGGTGGTGATCTACGAGCCGCTCGGCCTGACAGCGGGCCTGCCGGAGCCGGTTCGCCGTGACGCCGAGGCTTTCGAGGCGGCCTTCGCGGCCTACCAGAAGCAGGACTGGGACACCGCCGGGAAAATACTCGCCGAGCTCAATAGCCGCGCACCGCGTCCGCTATATGACATCTACCTCGAGCGCATCGCCCATTTCCGTGATGCGCCGCCTCCATCCGATTGGGACGGGGTGTTCGTCTACACCACGAAATAAGCCATGAAAATCAAGATACTGGGATGCAGCGGCGGAATCGGCAGTGGACGGCATACCACCTGCCTGATGGTCGACGACGACATCCTGATCGACGCCGGCAGCGGCATCACCACGCTCAGCCTGGAACAGCTCGAGGCGGTGGAGCATGTCTTCATCACCCACGCCCATCTCGACCATGTGCTGGGTCTGCCTTTGCTGCTGGATTCAGTCGGCGATCGCCGCAACAGGCCGGTAAAAGTGCATGCCCTGCCGGAAGTGCTGGAGGTGCTGTCGGCGCACCTGTTCAACTGGCACCTGTGGCCGGATTTCCGCGCCATTCCGACCATCGATTCGCCCTGGATGGAGTTCGAGCCGCTGCCGCCCGGTGATCAGCTGGAACTGGGCGGGCGGACTTTCTCGGTCTTGCCGGCCAGGCATATCGTCCCGGCCTGCGGTGTGCGGATAAGCGTAGCGTCCGGAACCCTGGCTTTCACTGGCGACACCATGCAGAGCAATGCCCTGGTCGAGGCCCTGAATGCCATTCCCGATCTGCGCCACCTGATCATCGAAACCTCGTTCGAGAACGAGCTTGCCGAGATCGCCCGGGTGTCGATGCATCACTGGCCCGATTCACTGGCTGCAGAGCTCAGGCGTCTCAGCGTCAGGCCGCAGGTCTGGATCACCCATCTCAAGCCGGGTAATGAGACACCCATCATGGAAGAACTCGCGGCGGCCGCCCCCGAGTGGAATCTGCAGGCCCTGCAACAGGGCCAGGTCATCGCGATCTAGTCGCGGGCACTCAGGCAGCCGGCGCAAAGCTCGCCAGTTCGTTTTCAAAATCCGCTGCGTCCAGCGCCTCATACGCTTCCCGGCTGAACAGGGTGACCGCGCCGGCCATTTCGCTCCAACCGTAGCCGCGACACTGCGCACCCAGTTTCTCATGGTCCTGCGGCACCCGTGCCACCAGATGCAGGCCCTCCCGACTGTAGAGCAGGTTGTAGGGCGTGTCCCGCCGATGCAACTGCTCGAGTTCCAGCCAGGCCTCGGCAGGGTCATCGAAACGCCGGCACGGCAGCGGGTAGGCAAGCGCGCCACCGTTATGGATGAATCGCGGATCCTGGATCGGCAGCGGCCTGGCCTGCACGAAACTCTGGAAGTGCAGGTGGTTGACCGACGCCCCGGCGCCGTGGCTGTTGTAGCCGAGGCACAGGCCGGGCACGCCGGATTGCGTCGTCAGCCTCCACGCCCAGTGGTGCAGGTCGGCGCCGAGATACTGCGGCAGGTTGCGCTGCGGCTCGGGTACCAGCAGGCCGTGCAGCCTGGCGAAGGGAAACTTGTTGTAGAGCAGGCGCGCCGGTTTGCCGTCGAGTTCGCCTTGCCAGAGGATCTCACGCGCCAGGAAGGGCTTGTTGAAGTTGAAGCCGGCCGCATCGAAAGGGCGCAGCAGCGTAGTGAATTTGAGCGCGCTGCCGCGCGGCGGGCGCAGGGCGCGGATCGGGTTGAACAGCATGTCCCAGGGTCCGGAGCGGCGGCTTTCCATCCGCCCCAGGTGTTGGAAGCCGATCATGCAAAGCTTGAGGAAGACCAGCACGTCGTCTTCCGGTTCGGTCAGCCTGTCGCCGCGCCGCAGGCTTTGCGCGAGGCCGGCGGCAAGTTCGGCATGACGTGCCGACAGGGCAGGGGAGAGGCGTGTCCACAGATCCTCATCGTAGGCCGCGTTGGCCAGCACCAGGATATAGACGCCAAGTCCCGGATGGGTGTCGAGCAGGGTGGCGAGGCCATCGGCGAAGCCCTGCTGCAGCGCGGCCGGTGAGGAGAACGGGTCGGTGGACGGGAACATCGGGCAGGGATCGGGGCGGGGACGAACGCGGAAGCTTGGAATGCAATCCCGCCCCCCTCAGGGAGGCGGGGCAAGGCGGTGATTTCAGAGTTCGCCGTTGGCGGCGGCGCGCATCATTTCATCCATTTTGACGCGGATCTGCTCGGCGCCCTTGCGCAGCTCCGGGGTGATCCCCATGGCCTTGCCGGCCATGTCGAGCCAGGTCACGTCCCAGTCGAGCGTCAGTATCCAGATGTTCTTGTCGGCATCTTCCATCACCGCAATGCGGCAAGGCAGGAACACCACCATCTCCGGGATGATCTTCAGCAGGTCGCGGCCGACGGCGATGTCGCAGAAGCTGAACACCTCGACCCGCGGTGCGCTCTCGTCACCGAGCACGGCCTGGAAGTCCTTCCACATCAGGTTGCTGCCGACGTATTTCATGTTGAGCTTGTTGGCCCGCAGCATCATCGACTCGACCACGTCCTCGAATTTCAGGCCCGCTTTGGCCTTGTACTTGGTGGCGAAGTAGTTCATCGCCTCGCGAGCATCCATCTGCATCATGCTGGCCATCAGCGGCATGGCCATCTGCAGCCAGCGCTTCTTTTCCTCCGGCGTCATGATGCGATTCATCTGGTAATCACGATACGGCGGCGGCGCGGCCTGCTGCATCAGAATCGGACCGTAGGGGGTTTGCACGACGCCCATCCAGCCGGTGACCGGCGCGGGCTGCAGGTAGGGATTGGCCTGCACAACGGCGGCAGGCTTGGACGTGTCGGCGGCAAATCCGGGTGCGGAGAGCAGGCAAGCCGTCGCGAAGGCAAGGATTCGTTTCATGGCGGATCTCCTGATTTGGTTGCTTTCAATCCTACGCATGCGGCGACGCCGGCGTCAATGAAACAAAGTGCCGCCGACGCCGGGTGGTCCGTTGCGTCGATGAGGCGGGCTCGCTTCGACGCGGACTGCTTCAGGCAAGGGCTCGAACCCTGGTCGACTGCGGTGTCGGCAGCAAGTCGGACCGCTGGGAATCAGGCGAGCGAGACGCGGAAGCGCGAATCGAGTTGCTCGAGAAGCCGACCGGCCCTGTCCATGTCCTGATCGATGGCGCAAGCCTCGATCTCCCCCGCCAGTTGCTGGATGTCGCGCGCCAGGACACTGGCAGCGGCGCCTTTGAGGGCATGGGCTTCCTTGCGGCAGCGCACCACATCGCCCTGTTCGATCGCCTCGCGCAGCGTGGCGAGGCTGGCTTCGGTGGTGCTGGCGAAGAGCGACGCGAGTTCATCGACCAGCGCCTGATTGCCCTGGTAGCGATCCAGCAGCGCCGCCTTGTCAATCAGCGCGGGCACGACTGCGGCAACCTGTTGCTGGGGCGGTTCGTTCGGCAGCCAGTGCGTCAGCACGGCCAGCAATGCGGACTCGTTGTAGGGCTTGCTCAGGTAGTCGTTGGCGCCGGCTGCCAGGCAGGTTTCGCGAAACCCGGGACTGGCATTGGCAGTCAGCGCGATGATCGGGGTGGGCGCGGCATGGCTCTCGGCCTCGATCTGGCGGATCGTGCGGGTCGCTTCGAGGCCGTCCATTTCCGGCATCTGCCAGTCCATCAGCACCAGGTCGAAGCGGTTCGACTTGAATTTGTCGATGGCCTCGATGCCGGTGGCGGCAAGGGAGAAATCCAGGCCCATTGCCTGCAGCTGGTGCGACAGCACCTTCTGGTTGACGGGATGGTCTTCGACGACCAGGAGGCGCCCCGACAGGCTGGCAGCGGAGGGCGCGGGCAGGTCGACCACGGGGAGGGACGTGCCTGGCAGCGCCAGCACCAAGGTGAAGCAGCTGCCTTTGCCTTCCTCACTCTCGACCGACAGTTCGCCCCCCATCAGTTCCGCCAGCTGATGGCTCACCGCGAGTCCCAGCCCGGTTCCGCCGAAACGTCGCGTGGTGGAGCTGTCGGCCTGGGTAAACGCCTGGAACAGGCGCGACTGCGCCTCCTCGCTGATGCCGATGCCGCTGTCCTCAACCGAAAAACGGCAGGTGAATGATCCGTCGATCGGCTCGAAGGCGGCGCGCAGCGCGACCTGGCCACGGTCGGTGAACTTGATGGCGTTGTCGACGAGATTGAGCAGGATCTGACGGATTCGCGTGGGGTCGCCGAGCAGGGCATCCGGCACTTCTGCCGGCAGGACCAGCGAGAGGTCGATGTGCTTCTCCAGCGCGCGCGAACGGAACAGGGCGGCGACGCCTTCGAGCAGCCGCGACGGGGAAAACGCGACCTGCTCCAGGGTCAGCTTGCCGGCCTCGATCTTGGAGAAGTCGAGGATGTCGTTGATGATGGTGAGCAGGCTTTCCGCCGAACTCTTGAGGGTCGAGACGTACTCGCGCTGATGAGCATCGAGCCCGGTCTTCAGCAGCAGCTCGCTGACCCCGAGGATGCCGTGCATCGGCGTGCGGATCTCATGGCTGACGTTGGCGACGAATGCCGATTTGGCGCGCGCCATCTGCAATGCGGCCTGGCGGGCGGCCTCCTGGGCGGCTTCGGCGGCGCGGCGTTCGGAGACGTCGCGCATGATCGCCTGGATCACCTGCCTGCCTTCCAGTTCCATGGCGTGCAGGGCGATCTCGGCGGAGAAAGTCGAACCGTCCTCGCGCCGGGCGAGCCACTCCATGTCAGCGTGTCCTTGCCTGCGCGCCTGCTCGATGTGCTTCATCGCATGGTCATAGGCCGATACCCCGTCGGCCTGGACCGGCATGCCGAGGTGCGGGATCGGGGTGCGCAGGAAGGTCTCGACCGAGTCCATGCCGAACATCGATACCGTGGCCGGATTGCAGTCGGTAAAGCCGTTTTCGTCGAGAATGACCACGGCATCCGAATTGGTTTCGAACAGCGTCTGGTATTTCTGCTTCTCGATGTCGAGCTGACGGGTCTGGCGCAGCATGCGCCGGCTCACCAGCACCGCCACCAGCACCGCCAGCACGGTGGCGATGATGCCGAGGACCAGCATCAGGTTGCGCGAGGCCTGGTAGTCGGCGAAGGTTTTACTCAGGGCAGCTTCGTTGGCTTCGCGCTGCAGGCGGGTCATGTTGTCGAGTGCCTCGACCAAGCGGTTCTGCAGCGGGATCGCACTCTCCTGCAGCAGGGTCAGGGCACCGTAGTTGTTTTCGTCGAGGGCGGATTCGATGACCTGCAGCATCACCGGCTGGTTGATGCTGGTGATCTCGTCGAGCGCCGCCATCAGCTGTTTTTCTTCTTCTGATTTCAGCAGTTCCCGAAGTTCGGCGCGATCCTGGGCGTAGCGCCCGCCGTAGTCGAGGAAGCGCACGAACAGTTCATCCTTCTCCCACGGGTCTATCGAAACCACGATGTTGTGCATCAGCACTGCGCGGTCGCGCAGCGTGTCCCGCATCCGCGAGGCCAGGCGGGTCTTGACGTTGTTCACCGAGACCACGGTTTCCATCTCGTTATTGATTTGGGCCATCTGCGTGACGCCGAGGCCGATCACTGCCAGCAGCAGCAGCAGGGAAATGGCGAAACCGAATCCGACGTTGAACAGCAGGCCGCGCGGCAGCGAGATGTTCACCTCGCCTCAGTCCCGACGGAAGGCGACGACGTGATCGACTGCGAGCTTGATGCCGATCTTCTCGCCGATGGCGTGGTTGTGGTGCGAGGGCACCAGCGACAGTGCACGCTGGCCGCTCGGCAGCTTCAGGGTGTAGAG
>JBAPWR010000069.1:0-1903 GCA_049283775.1 Thiobacillus sp. | reverse complement strand
GTCTGCATGCGCGCCCTCCGGGGCGCGTGTTGTTTTGGTGAGCCCCTACGAACTGGGGCGGCAGCCGTTCAATCTGGCCCAGCCGTCCGCCTGGTTCGCGCGCGCCGACATAGCGGTCGCCTGCCTCGATCTGTCGCAGCAGAAGCTCGATCCCGTCAGGCTTGCCGATGCCGAATTCGTCGCGATCTATCTCGGCATGCATACCGCGACGCGGATTGCCGCCGCGGCCCTGCCGAAAATCCGCGCCCTCGCACCGAATGCCCGCATCGCCGCGTTCGGCCTCTATGCGCCGGTCAACGCGGCCTGGCTGAAGCGTCTCGGCGTCGAGGCGATCTTTGGCGGCGAGTCCGAGCCGGATCTGCTGGACTGGGTGCAGACCGGGGTCGCGCCTGCCGAGCCGCGGGTGCGGCACGACAGGATCGAATTCCTGCTGCCCGAGCGGCGCGGGCTGCCCGATTTGCAGCGCTACGCCAGGCTGATCCTCGCTGACGGCACGCAGAAGATCACCGGCTTCGCCGAAGCCAGCCGCGGCTGCAAGCACCTGTGCCGGCACTGTCCGGTGGTGCCGGTGTATCAGGGCAAGTTCCGCGTCGTGCCGGTGGCGACGGTGATCGCCGATATTGCGCAACAGGTCGCCCTGGGTGCGGCGCACATCAGCTTCGGCGATCCGGATTTTCTCAACGGCCCGACCCACGCGCTGAAGGTCGCCGAGGCCCTGCACGCACGTTTCCCTGATCTCAGCTGGGACGCAACGATCAAGGTCGAGCATCTGCTCGACCATGCCGAGCTGCTGCCGCGGCTGAAGCAGCGCGGCCTCTTGTTCATCGTCACCGCGGTCGAATCGGTCGACGACGCGATTCTCGACAAGCTGGCCAAGGGCCACAGCCATGCGGATTTCGAGACGGCGCTGGCGCAGTGCCGCGCGCTCGACATTGCGCTGGCGCCGACCTTCGTGCCGTTCACGCCGTGGACCACGCTGGCAGGCTACCGCGAACTGCTCGCCGCGCTGCTGAAACTGCAGCTGGTCGAGGCGGTGCCGCCGGTGCAGTTGGCGATTCGCCTCCTGGTGCCGCAGGGCTCCTACCTGCTGCAGCTGGCAGATTTTGCCGCACGCGTCGGCGCATTCGACGAGGCCATGCTGGGCTATCCGTGGCAGGCCGACGATCCGCGCGTCAATGCCCTGCAAGCCGACATCATGGCCTGGGTGATGGCCGCGGAAAAAGCCGCGCTGCCGCGTGCGGAAGTGTTCGCCGGCATCTGGGCACGCACCCATGCCGCACTGGGCGAGCCTGCGCCAACGCTCGACCCCGCGCATTTCGGCGCACCGATCCCGCATCACTCCGAGCCGTGGTACTGCTGCGCCGAACCGACCGACACCCAGCTCGCCAGCTTCTGACCGTTTCATGCCGCGAATTCTGCTGCTGCTACCCGCCGCCGGCTACGCCAACGAGGATTTCATCGCCGCGGCGGCGCGGCTCGAAATCGAACTGGTCGCCTGTGCCGACTATTGTCACAAGCTCGCGCCCGGCTGGGGCCTGCCGCCGCTGATGAGCGTGCCCTTCGACCAGCCCGACGTCGCCTTGCCGCAGGTGCTGCAGTCGCTCGACCGGCCGGTGGATGCGGTGCTGGCGGCGGACGACCATAGCCTCGCCCTGGCGGCGCAGCTGCGCGCCGCACTCGGCCTGGCCGGCAACCCGCCCGAGGCAGTGGCGACGCTCGCCGACAAGCTGCGCTTTCGCCAGCTGCAGCAGACGATCGGCCTGCCCCACCCGGCCTTTGCCAGCGTCGGTGCCGACGACCTCGAGGCCGCGGCCGGGCCCGGGTTCCCGCTGGTGGTCAAGGCCCGCCGGCTCACCGGCAGCCGCGGTGTGCTGCGCGCCGACGACATCAGCCAGCTGGCGCA
>JBAPWR010000068.1:0-7229 GCA_049283775.1 Thiobacillus sp. | reverse complement strand
GCTTCGCCCTTCGGGCAGTTCGACCTGGTCGATGACGCCGGGAGATGAGACCTCCTGCGTTCCGGACAGTCCCCACAGGGCCGCCAGGTCCAGCGTCACCGTGCGATCCACGGCCACGAACGTCTTTTCCAAGCCGGCCAGCAATCGCGTGGACCGCATTTCCTCGTTCAGGCCGGCGATGTTGTCGACGCCGGCGATGTCGCGCTCGAGCCGCTCTGCTTCCAACTCGAGTCTGATCCGCCAGGTGTCTGCGAGCGGGTAGGCATAACCGAAACCGAGACGCAGCCGCCGGTAATCGGTCTCTGACTCGACCGTCCTACCGAGCCGGCTTCTACCCTCGTAGTCGAGGGTGTAGTCGCTGAGCAGCAGGCGCCCTATCCAGGCGCCTTTGCCTGCAGGAAAACGCCCGCCGATCTCGAGGGCCGGCACCAGTCCTGATTCATCGACGAGGGTCGAACCCGAACTCCCGGTCTCTTCGATGTTGCGATACAGCAGTTGGGCCTCGACCGACCAGTTCCCTTGCAACTCGGCGGCTTGCAGGGGCGGGGCAAGGAAGGGCAGGAGCAGAAGCAGGCGTGAGCGCATCGTCGGCGACAAAAAGGCACCCTTGCGGGTGCCTTGATGCGTATCGTGGTGAGCTACCGCGATCAATCGAAGTCGTAGATCGGGTTAAGTGCCTGAACCGTCGTGGGCGTCGTCACGTCGATGATGCCGTCGTTGTTCGAGTCGAGTTCCAGCAGCACCGCGTTGCTTCCCTGGAAGGTGATGTAGAGGACCGTGTTGTTGGCACCCGTCACCTTCAGCTTGCCGGCGTCGATGTTCTTGTAGTACTCGACGACGGTCGCCATCGTTTCCACGTCGAATGAGCCCATGAAGGTCGGGAAGATCGCGCCCAAGGTTTGCGTCGTGGTCCATTCGACGCGGTCGTCCGTGGTGCCGAGATACTCCGTGCCATCGAATGCCAGGCTCAGAGCATGGGTCTCGTAGGTCTGGCCGCCCGTGATCGCGACGACATACGACAGCGAATTGGACTGGATCGAGATCTGCGTCGTATTGGGGTCGACGTAGGTCTCGAGGATCCGCATGGTGCCGTCCGCGGTGATCACGAAGTCGGGTTGAGCGAATTTAAGGTCGATGTATTGAGCCGTCAGGTCGGTGAGGCCCAGCAGATCATAGGCATTGATCGTCATCCGCAACGTCCCGGTCAGGGTCTGCAGGACTGTGTCGTCGTATTCCTGGCAGGCATTCGCGGTGATGGCGATCACGTCTCCTGGTGACGGTTCCAGGTCATTATCACGGTCATCCCATGTGAGGGTCAGGGTGCCGGATACCTCGCACGGAAGAGTTTCGGTGTACTGCGTTCCGGAAACGACATCGGCGCCGGCCAGCTTGTCCTTCACGGTGTTCAACTTTTTCACCGCAAGTTCCGCGAGCAGGTAGGCGGGGGACGAGGGCGGTGAAGTGGTTTCGACCCCAGGCACCACGTCCGTGCCGCCGACGAGCGAACTACCGACCGAGTTGGTCATGATCACCGCCCCGCCGATGTCGGCCATGTTGAAGTCGGTAATTACCACGGGTTCGAATTGGAATTCTGCGTCGTCGCCGTCCCCGCCACCGCATCCTGCAAAGGCAAGACAGATCAATGATGCAGCGACAAGGGAACCCCCTTTAAATGTGCTTTCAGTGAATCGTCTCATGGTCCAACCCCCTCTTCAGGAATGACTAACATTTATCAGCATCTATTTATCCGAATCGAAAAGTAGACCAATGATGTAGCATTGGCAATTGATAATTGTCAATTGAAGAAAAGATAGTCTGAATGGGAATCAGCGCGCTGATTCCGGCCGAAAAGATGTGCCGTGATTAGCGACAAGCGCTCGCCAGCCCCTCCCGCACCAAGGCCAGAAACTGCTCGAATCCGCAGCCCGGCAGCGGCTTGCCGTTGACGAAGAAATCCAGGGTCTTCATTACCTCGAGAGTGTCGGTGTTGGCCAGTTCCTGGCGGATCCGCGCAGCGATTTCCGAAGCTGATGCGGAGCGGAACGGCTTACCTCCATCGTCAACCTGGCCAAGCCGCCTGCCCAGATGAGCTTGGGTTAGGGTCGCTCAACTCCAGGTCCTGCACCGACTCCAGTTTGCCGTTCGAAGCCTTCCTCGACTACAGGGAGCATACGATCCTGAGCGAGATCGACGCGATGCTGTTGGCAGGAACGGGCACCCAGTCTTTGCCGTTGAAGGGGACGTTGAGTGCTTCGCCTGCTGCCATCTGGCTTTTGAATGCCTGAAGGTAGAGCACCCGTAATCTCTCCCCGACGCAGTCGTATTCCGATTGATAACGCAGCGACCGAACGCCATCGCCGAAAACGTCCGCCTTGAAGTCCTGTATCTCCCAGACGCGGCGGAGGTTTCCGTCCTTGCGCAAGGTGTCCAGCGCATGGAACAGCACGGTGTCGTGCGTCTCGCCAATCTGTATCCACTGGGCGCTCGCCGAGGCGCTGAAGGCCAAGGCGGCGACGGCAAGCATTAATCGTTTCATGGTGTCTCCTCCGTGAGCCGTGCCGTTTCTTACGCTATCCAGGCAACCCATCAAGTCGAGTCGGTTTTCGGGCGCCAATGTTCCGCCTGCCGGGCGCCGTGCCAGCGGTCAGCGATAAGCGCTCGCCAGCTCCTCTTGCACCAAGGCCTGCAGCTGCTCGAAGCCGAAGCTCGGCAGCGGCTTGCCGTTGACGAAGAACTCCGGCGTCTTCATGACCTTGAGGGTATCGGCGTCGGCCAGTTCCTGTCGGATCCGCGCGGCGATTTCCGGCGACTGCATGTCCTGCTGCAGTCGTTCCAGGTCGAGACCGAGGTTCTGCACCTGCATCCAGGCCTGCTGCGGCTGCACCGCATGATGCACGACCCAGGCGTCCTGCGAAGCCAGCAGGGCTTCCAGCGTTTCCCAGTACTTGCCCTGCATCCTCGCGGCTTCGAGCAGCGCCACGACGTAGTCCGAGTTCTGGTGGAAGGGCGCGTGGCGCAGCACCAGCCGGACACGCTCGGGCTCGGCTTTCAGGATCGCCTTGACGAAGGGATAGAAGCGCCGGCAGGTTTCGCAGGCGGGGTCGAAGAACTCGACGATTTCCACCTTGGCGTCGGCGGGGCCGAGCACAGGCGAATAGTCGCGCACCAGCGCTGCGCGGTTCTGCTGCGCCAGTTGCCCGGACTGTTCGGTCTTGTTCGTCGAATAGAAATAGATGCCGGCGACGAAAGCCAGGACCAGGATGGCGGCGGCGGAGAGGAAGAGGGATTTTTTCATTGGGATACCTTGAAACGGGTTAGCAGCAACAACGCGATGATGGCGGAAAAAGCCAGGACGGACAGCATCGGCAGGGTGAGGAAGCCGAACCACACGATCTGCTCGACCGAGCACGGCACACCCTGGCTGCAGGGGGTGATGCTCTCGGGAATGAGTCCGCTCGCCACGCCCCAGTGGAACAGCGCCAGGCCCCAGCCGACCAGTGCCAGCGGCAGGGCGTAGCGCACGACGTGCGGATCGAAGGGGAAAAGGCCAGCAGCCAGGATCAGCACCAGCGGAAACATGGCGATGCGCTGGTACCAGCACAGCACGCAGGGCGTATAGCCCATGACTTCACCGAGGAAGAGGGCGCCGAGCGTCGATACCGCGGCGATCAGCCAGGCGAGGAAGATCCAGTTCCAGCAGGGGTCGTGCGAGGTTTGCGTGCGGTTCATCGGCGTGATGATAGGGCAGATCGCAGCGATGGGCAGCACTTCGTCGCCGATGCGCCAGCGGGCATTTGTCACTATTATGGCAGCCAGCGGGGGTGCTGCAGGCTACGCATCCCCGAGTTTCTGCCAACCCGAACCCTGCGCATGAGCCGATACCATGTCTTTCTGCTGCTGGCATTCGTCGCCGTCTGGATCTGGGCGGCGATCGAGCCAAAGTATCCGCACGACTGGTTCCTCGAGAACCTGCTGGTGTTCATCTTCGTTCCGATCATCCTGCTGACCGGGCGCTACTTCAAGCTCTCCAAGCTGTCCTACACCCTGATCACCGTCTTCATGTCGCTGCACGTCGTCGGCTCGCACTACACCTATGCCGAAGTGCCCTTCGGCTACGTGCTGCAGGGCTGGTTCGACGCGGACCGCAATATGTACGACCGCATGGTGCACTTCACTTTCGGGCTGCTACTGGCCTATCCGATGCGCGAACTGCTGCTGCGGGTGGCGCATGCCCGCGGCATCTGGGGCTATCTGCTGCCGCCGGCCCTGGTGCTGGCCTACTCGGGCTTCTACGAGATCATCGAATGGCTGGTGGCGGAACGGGTCGATCCCCAGGCCGGCCTGGCGTTCCTCGGTGCCCAGGGCGACGTCTGGGACGGGCAGAAGGACATGCTGCTGGCCCTCGTCGGGTCGATCCTGACCATGCTCGTCGTTGCCCTGATCAACTGGCGGCTCGATCCGAATTTCAGCGCGGAACTGCGTGCCAGCTTCAAGATCCGGTGTGGGGACAAACCGCTCGGCGAGGAGGCTCTGCGGGAGATGCTGAGGAACAAGCACGATCAGGATTCCCGATAGCATGCGCATGTGCCGGGCGAGGCATGCGATAGTGTTTCAATCTTTCACGCACGCCTGGTCTTGTGGCACATAGACCAGGGTGCGGCCCGATCCATCAAGGCGACGGTGTACGACTGATAAAAGGACCTCATGCTTTCTTCCACGCGCACCTTCCTGACCGCCGCCGCCGAGCGCACCTCGGCCTGCTTCCGCATCGAATTCGCCAACGGATCGAGCTGGCAAAGCCGCGAGGGCGAGCCGGCATTCAGCCTGGTTTTCCGCAACCGCCGTGCCGAACGCCGCATCCTGCTGTTCGGCCACGTCGGCCTGCTGGAGTCGTATTTCTGCGGCGATCTCGATATCGAGGGCAGCCTGCAGCTGGCCTTCCGCGGTGGCATGGAGATGGGCATCGACAAGCCTCCGGGCGGGCTGCTCAAGCTGCGCAATGCCTGGCACGAGTGGCGCTTCGGCAATGGCGATCATGCACAGGCCAAGGCCAACGCGCGCTTCCATTACGGGCTCGGCGCGGACTTCTACGGGCTGTGGCTCGACCAGCCGGCGATGATGTACACCTGCGGCTACTGGAAGGAAGGCACCCAGTCGGTCGAGGAGGCGCAGCGCAACAAGATGGACCACGTGGCGCGGAAGATCCGCCTGCAGCCGGGCGAGCGCTTCGTCGACATCGGCTGCGGCTTCGGCGGTTTCATGTTCCACGCGCTCGAGCACTACGGCGCGCTGGGCGCCGGCATCAACGCCACCACCGAACAGGTGACCTGGCTGCAGCAGCAAATCGCCAAGCGCGGCCTGGCCGACCAGCTCGAGGTAATCGAGGTCGACTTCCGCCGCATCCCGGGGCAATACGACAAGGTGGTATCGATCGGCGTGATCGAGCACGCCGGGCGCGACCAGCTGCTCGAGGTGGTGCGCGCCCATGCCGATGCGCTGAAGCCCGGCGGGCTCGGCATGCTGCACTTCATCGGCCACGTCGGGGTGCGCGACACCGAGTTCTACATCCGCAAGCACATCTTCCCGGGCGGCTGGATCCCGAGCCTGGAGTCGACCATCGACGCGATGGAGCAGTGCGGGCTGGAGGTCGTCGACATCGAGAACCTGCGCCGCCATTACGCACCCACCCTGGACGCGTGGGCGACCCGTTTCGACGAGCGCTGGGAGCAGATCCATGCACTGAATCCGCAGAAATTCGACGAGACCTTCCGCCGCAAGTGGCGCACCTACCTGTGGTCGTGTGCCGAGATGTTCCGCTCGGCGCGCGGCCGCACCCACCTGTTCCAGATCGTCTTCAGCAGGGGCAACATCGATAGCGAAAACTATCCGATGAGCCGGCGCTTCCTCTACGAATGACCCACGAAGCCAAGCTGCAGCGCCTCGCCGAGCAGATCCGTGCAGCCGCGGGGTCGGTGCCGGTCGGCCTCGCCAAGGACACCTCCAACCTGTTCCGCGACCGCAAGCAGGCGCCGCGGCAGCGCCTCGATGTGCGCCAGTTCAACGAGGTGCTGGCGGTCAACCGCGAGCAGCGCTGGGTCGAGGTCGAGGGCATGACGCCTTACGTCAAGCTGGTCGATGCGATGCTGGCAGAGGGGCTGATGCCGGCGGTGGTGCCGCAGCTGAAATCCATCACCATCGGCGGTGCGGCGGCCGGGGTGGGGATCGAGGCGACCTCGTTCAGATACGGCCTGGTGCACGAGACGCTGCAGGAACTGGAAATCCTGCTGCCCGACGGCCGGGTGGTGCTGGCCACGCCCGACAACGACTACCGTGACCTGTTCTACGGCTTCCCCAATTCCTACGGCACGCTCGGCTACGCGTTGAAGCTCAAGGCGCTGGCTGTGCCGGTCAGGCCCTTCGTCGCCGTCCGCCACAGCCATTTCGACGACCCTGCCGCGTTCTTCGCCGCCATCGAGGCGGCCTGCTCCGGCGATGCCGACTTCGTCGACGGCGTGGTGTTCGGCGCCAACGAGCTGGTGCTGAGCGAGGCGCGCTTCGTCGACAGCGCGCCGTACACCAGCGACTATACCTACCGGAACATCTACTACCGCAGCCTGCGCCAGCGCGACAGCGACTACCTGACCACGCGCGACTACATCTGGCGCTGGGACACCGACTGGTTCTGGTGCTCGAAGAACCTCGGCGCGCAGAATCCGCTGATCCGCCGCCTGCTCGGGCGCGAGCGGCTGAACTCGGTCTTCTACACGAAGATGATGCGCTGGAACAGCAAGTGGGGGCTGACCCGCCATCTCGACCGGCTGCTCGGCAGGCGCCGCGAATCGGTGATCCAGGACGTCGACATTCCCGTGCGCAACGCGCCGGCCTTTCTTGAGTTCTTCCAGCGCGAGATCGGCATCCTGCCGATCTGGATCTGCCCGATCCGGCCGTACCGCAAGGACACGCGCTTCACCCTGTTCCCGATGGATACGGACACGCTCTATCTGAACTTCGGTTTCTGGGACGTGGTGCGGCGCCGCCACGCATTCCCCGCCGGCCACCACAACCGCCTGGTCGAGGCCAAGGTCGCGGAACTGGGCGGCATCAAGTCGCTGTATTCAGAGTCCTACTACGCGCCGGAGGACTTCTGGCGCATCTACGACGGCCAGGCCTACCGGACGCTGAAGGACAAGTACGATGCCGAAGGTCGGGCGCGCGACCTCTATCAGAAG